>NZ_JCAIUM010000010.1:0-217666 GCF_059445545.1 Paenibacillus sp. Y568 | reverse complement strand
GTCTGTTTTTTGAATTCCTCATTAAACCGTTGTCGTTGTTCCCTCATAAAAGGACACCTCTTTCTTTGTTAAGTAAATTATCCAGTTTCTCTTAACAGGTGTCCACTTTTTATTCTAGCTACATAATTCCATCTAACCTACCTCCCGAGGGCATCACTAGTTACATTAACAGGAGAATTTCCTGTTATTCGTCTTCCGCATCTATCAAGCTCACCTTATATTGCATCAATACTCCATCAAGCTCACCCTCCACTTCATCCAACTCGTCTTTCTTATCATCAAGTATGAACTTCGGAGTCTACTTTAATTAATATTATTAACGGTTCATCATCTGGATGTTACAAATGCAGGTAACCTGTTTGCACACGTAACCATTGCAATACCCATTGCAGCACCATATCCTCCACGGAAATTTCTGTATTGAACTTAGCTTTCTAATGCTCTAATACCAAGAGAGGGTTAACGGCATCGGAATATAGATGCAATTAGATCTGGTGCGCTGGTCATACCTTATTTGTTCCTTATATTTCAGAAAGAATAGACCGAACCTCTAGCTAGAGGTTCGGTCTATTCTCTTATCTATCTGAATCTCATGACACCCTTCATAAGCAAAAGTTAACTAAATACTTCTATATTTTTACTTCGTTCCGTATCACGTTCAAGGACCGGTTTCAAATACTTGCCCGTGTAAGATTGTTCTACTTTCACAATCTGTTCTGGTGTACCTGTAGCTATAATGGTTCCACCTCCACTACCGCCTTCTGGACCTAGATCAATTAGATAATCTGCTGTCTTTATGACATCCAAGTTATGTTCAATAACGAGGACTGTTTCTCCAGAATCAACAAGACGATGTAGCACAGTCAATAGTCGATCTATATCATCAACATGAAGACCCGTGGTAGGTTCATCAAGAATATACAATGTCTTACCTGTACTTCGACGGTACAGTTCTGATGCAAGCTTCACACGTTGAGCTTCACCACCTGAAAGTGTCGTTGCTGGCTGTCCCATTTTGACATAACCCAGTCCCACATCAAGGATCGTCTGCAGCTTACGGTGAATACGTGGGATGTTCTTAAAGAATTCAGTAGCATCTTCAATCGTCATATCTAATACTTCTGCAATACTTTTGTTTTTATATTTAACTTCTAACGTTTCTCGGTTATATCGCTTGCCTTTACATACTTCACAAGGAACGTAAACATCCGGCAGGAAATGCATCTCAATCTTAATAATTCCATCCCCACGACATGCTTCGCAACGGCCACCCTTCACATTAAAGCTGAATCGACCCTTCTTATAACCACGTATCTTAGCTTCGTTGGTCTGAGAGTAAATATCTCTAATGTCATCAAATACACCCGTATAGGTAGCTGGGTTAGACCTTGGCGTACGCCCGATAGGTGATTGATCAATATCAATAACCTTATCCAAATGTTCTAATCCTAGAATTTCCTTATGCTTACCAGGGCGTGCTTTGACAGCTCCGTTTAGTTCACGAGCAAGCTTCTTATACAGAATTTCGTTAATCAATGTCGACTTCCCTGAACCAGACACACCAGTTACTGCACTAAATACACCTAATGGAATCTTCACGTTAAGGTTCTTAAGATTATTCTCTTTAGCACCCTTAATCTCTAACCAACGATCTTCAGGCTTGCGCCGGTTCCTATTTACAGGAATGAACTTACGTCCACTAAGATATTGGCCCGTTAAAGAGTCAGGATGATCCATAATTTCTTGTGGTGTACCTTGGGCTATTACTTGTCCACCATGAATCCCAGCCCCTGGACCAATGTCAATAATATGATCCGCAGCCATCATCGTATCTTCATCATGTTCAACAACAATTAGCGTATTCCCCAAATCTCTCATGTGCTGAAGTGTCGCTATTAATCGATCGTTATCACGTTGATGGAGACCAATACTTGGTTCATCTAGTATATAAAGAACTCCCATTAAGCTGGATCCAATCTGAGTGGCTAGCCGTATACGCTGCGCTTCCCCACCTGATAACGTCCCTGCTGCACGACTTAAGGATAGATAGTCTAATCCTACATTCACCAGGAACCCAAGTCTGCTATCGATCTCCTTCAAGATCATATTCGCAATCATGGTCTCCTTCTCACTTAGCACCAAACTATTAAATAAATTCATGGCCTCCCCGATGGAAAGACTCGTCACGTCTGCTATGTTATGACTGTCTACCGTCACAGCCAAAATTTCTTTCTTCAGTCGATGACCTTTACATACCTCACACGGCTTAGCACTCATGAATCCCTCAATGAATTCACGAATCCCTTCCGAGGCAGTATCACGATATCGACGTTCAAGATTCGGAATAACTCCTTCAAAGACGACTAGCGCTTCCTTACGCTGCCCGAAATCATTCTCATATTTAAAACGAATCTTCTGATCTCCTGTACCATGCAATAACTTGTCCATCTCTTCTGGCTTGAGCTCACTTACAGGCACATTCTGCGGAATCTTGAAATGTTCACATACCGATTTCAAGAACTGAGGATAATAATTCGATGTGCTTCCTGTCCACGCTACGAATGCACCATCCTCAATCGATTTACTCATATCTGGTATAAGTAAATCTTGATCGACAATCATTTTGACACCTAAACCATCACATTCGGGGCAAGCTCCAAATGGACTATTGAAAGAGAACATCCTTGGTGATAATTCTTCCATACTGAATCCACAAATAGGACAAGCGAAATTTGAACTGAATCGCAGTTCTTCTTCCCCCATGACATCAACTAATAATTGTCCTCCCGAAAGCTTCAAAGCTGTCTCAATGGAATCTGCAAGTCTTGCTTCTACATCGTCCTTGACGACAATACGGTCTACAACGATTTCTATCGTATGTTTCTTATTCTTCTCAAGTTCAATATCTTCAGAGAGGTCTCTAAGTTCGCCATTAACCCGTACCCGAACAAAACCCTGCTTGCTAATATCTGCAAACAATGACTTGTGTTCACCTTTGCGTCCGGATATGATGGGCGCTAACAACTGTAGTCTCGTCTTCTCTGGATATTGCATAATTCGGTCAACCATTTGTTCTATCGTCTGTGATGTAATCTCAATACCGTGTGTTGGGCAATGAGGATGACCTACTCGAGCAAATAATAAGCGCAAATAATCATAAATCTCAGTCACGGTTCCCACGGTGGAGCGAGGATTGCGACTTGTAGTCTTCTGATCAATGGAAATCGCTGGTGACAACCCTTCAATGGAATCCACATCAGGTTTCTCCATCTGGCCTAGAAATTGACGTGCGTAGGCTGAGAGAGACTCCACGTAACGCCGTTGGCCTTCAGCATAAATCGTATCGAATGCCAAAGAGGATTTACCGGAGCCACTCAGCCCTGTTAACACCACAAAGCGATTTCTCGGAATGGTGATATCAATATTTTTCAGATTGTGGGCTCTAGCGCCCTTAATAATAATATTTTCACTTGCCAACGGTTATCAGCTCCTTATCATCTTTCACACTTGTGTAGAGAGCGATTCATCCTCGATCGCGTATCACTTATTTATTTTTAATCAGCTTTTAACTCTAATAAGGCATCACGTAACTCTGCCGCTCTTTCGAATTGTAGGTTCTTGGCTGCTTCCTTCATCTCTACCTCAAGCCGCTCTATCACGGACAGACGATCTCTCTTCGACATCTTCGAGACATTTCCTGTGAGATAATCAGCTTTGGATTCAGCAACCTTCGTAGCTTCAATGACATCGCGAATCTTCTTCTGAATCGTCTGTGGCGTTATTCCATGCTCTTCGTTGTATGCAATCTGAATCGTACGTCGACGAGCCGTTTCATCAATGGCCTTGCGCATAGAATCTGTAATCTTATCACCATACATAATGACATAACCCTCTGAGTTACGTGCCGCTCGTCCACTAGTCTGGATAAGGGAGCGCTCTGATCGAAGGAATCCTTCTTTATCGGCATCCAGAATAGCAACAAGAGATACCTCGGGTAAATCAAGACCCTCTCTAAGTAAGTTAATACCCACTAATACATGAAACGTACCGAGACGTAAGTCACGAAGGATTGCCAACCGTTCTAACGTCTTAATATCGGAATGTAGGTACCTAACCTTGATGCCAATTTCCTTCAAATAATCTGTTAGATCCTCTGACATCTTCTTCGTTAGTGTAGTAACAAGCACTCGTTCATCCCGTTCTATCCGAAGTCTGATCTCTTCGATAAGGTTATCAATCTGACCCTTCGTAGGTCGAACTTCGATAATGGGATCTAGAAGACCTGTTGGACGAATAATCTGCTGTACCATCGTCTCACAATGCTCGAGCTCGTACGGACCTGGTGTAGCTGATACATAGACGATCTGGTTAACCTTCTCTTCGAACTCCTCGAATCTTAATGGACGATTGTCTAGTGCAGAGGGTAACCGAAAGCCATGTTCTACAAGCATGGTCTTTCGCGCACGGTCACCATTATACATTCCTCGAATTTGAGGCAATGTTACATGTGACTCATCAATAACGACTAGCATATCATCTGGAAAGTAGTCCATTAATGTATAGGGGGTTGCTCCTGGTTCACGGAATGTTAGCGGTCCTGAGTAGTTCTCAATCCCAGAACAGAATCCAACTTCATTCATCATCTCAATATCATATCTTGTGCGTTGCTCTAACCTTTGAGCCTCTAATAACTTTCCTTGGGACTTCAGTACTTCCAATCGCTCTTCGAGCTCTCGTTCAATATTAATTAAGGCAATCTTCATCGTTTCTTCTTTTGTCACGAAGTGAGATGCTGGGAATATTGCAATATGATCTCTTTCTCCCACAAGCTCACCTGTTAACACATCAATTTCAGTAATTCTCTCCACTTCATCGCCGAATAATTCAACGCGAACGGCCTGTTCTCCTTTGGAAGCAGGAAATATTTCTATTACATCACCGCGGACACGAAACGTACCACGCACAAAGTTGAGATCATTACGTTGATATTGAATATCGACAAGTCGACTCAGAATCTCATTGCGAGATTTCTCCATCCCAACACGTAAAGAGAGTAACAAATCTGAATATTCACGTGGTGATCCTAAACCGTAGATACACGAGACACTCGCTACGATAATAACATCGCGACGTTCAAACAATGAACTTGTCGCCGAGTGACGAAGTTTATCAATTTCTTCATTTATGCTTGAATCCTTCTCAATATAGGTATCTGTTGAAGGAATATAGGCTTCAGGTTGAAAGTAGTCGTAATAACTGACAAAGTAATCCACCGAATTATTAGGGAAAAACTCCTTAAACTCTGCTGCAAGTTGTGCGGCCAACGTCTTATTATGTGCAATTACAAGCGTAGGGCGATTGACCTTAGAGATCATTTGAGCAATAGTAAACGTCTTGCCGGTACCCGTTGCACCCAACAATGTTTGCTCTTTCTGACCATTCTTAATCCCCGTTACCAACTCCTCAATGGCAGTCGGCTGATCGCCTTGCGGAGAGTATTCCGATTCAAGCTCAAACTGCTTGTTACTAATCACAATATCACTCATTGCACAATACCACCTTTTTCATCTAAAATAGTTAAAGTTTATGTCGAGTTTTCCCGATATATATTATAATAAGTAATATTCAACTTTATAAGAATATCTGTTCCCATTTATTATACTCGGATCAGATAGGAATGCAAATCCAAACAATGAGATTGGAGTGGTTAACAACAATGGATATCGTTACAATATTTGGCTTAATAGCAGGCCTTGCCGCATTAGTCGGAGGCTTCTTATTGGAAGGGGGGGCATTTACAGGATTATTTCAACAGACAGCAGCACTCATCGTATTCGGTGGGACCATTGCAGCTGTTGTCATTAGTTTTCCAGCTGCAAGATTGAAGACTCTTCCTCAAGCGATTCGTTATGCATTCGTTCGACAAGAGAATGATATGGACCAATTAGTTGAAGATCTTGTTGATATGGCAAATACTTCACGCCGCAGTGGTGTATTGGCTCTTGAACGTATGTCACAAGATCATTCTAATGCATTCCTTAGCGAAGGTATGCAGATGGTGGTAGATGGAACAGATCCTGTACTTGTCAAACAGATTTTAGAAATTGAAATGGATCGGGCTGAATTAAAGCACGAAGGATATGCCAAAATATTCGATTCCGCCGGTGGTTACGCGCCTACGATGGGGATTATCGGTACAGTCATGGGACTTATTCATGTACTTGGCAGTCTTTCTGATCCGACAGGATTAGGTCCGTCCATTGCCGTTGCTTTTATCGCCACACTTTACGGTGTAGCGAGTGCTAACCTTATCTTTTTGCCCATTGCATCCAAAATTAAATCGCGAAGTGCTGATGAAATTCAGAATATGGAGCTTCTTCTTCAAGGTATTCTTGCGATTCAGAACGGAGAACACCCTCAAATTGTCCGTAAAAAGATTTCATTCGGAACGAGTAAGACGAAGGACTTCAGCTTTGCTCCTTCATCCCCTTCAATGAAGAGAGGGATTCTAGATGAGACAACAGACTAGAGTGCAAACTCGTCGTCGCGGAAGACATACAGAAGATAGCAGTCGAGATCGTTGGCTCATTACCTATTCAGATCTAATTACGCTTCTGCTGATCTTCTTCATTATGATGTATGCTATGAGTACCCTGGATAAAAGTAAATATACGGATATTATTCAATCTCTTCAAACGACATTCTCTGCCGGTGATTCTATTCTGGAGCAAGGATCCGGGGTGACGGGTACTGCCGATAGTTATACACATAAGAATCCCAATACAGCGGCAATACCGCAGCCCGAGAAAGCTGCAGCGGCAACTAAGCTAACCGAACGTGAACAAGCTTTCAGAGAACAGGAACTTGAATTACAAGGATTAATGTCCGTCATTTCTACATATGTGACCGACAATAAATTACAGAATCAGATTTTTGTGGCGGATGAGCCCCAAGGGATCTCAATCACCCTGAGTGATCAGTTCGTATTTGATGCTGGTAGAGCTGACCTCAAACCTGAATCTGCTCCTGTGTTAGCCAAGCTTGCAAGTCTTTTCAAGAATCTAGGAACTACTGTTAGTATTGAAGGCCATACTGATAACTTACCTATCACCTATTCACCTAAATATCACGACAACTGGGATTTATCAGGGGCACGTGCACTTTCGATTCTACGCTTCTTTCTAGAGAAAGGGCATCTTAGCCCCGAGGGATTCCAATACGCAGGTTATGCGGATACACGACCCGTTGGAGATAATACAACTACCGAAGGTCGTCAGAATAATCGGCGTGTAGAAATTATTGTTCTTCGTCAATTGCAAAAAGAGTAAAACATCGTATGTCCTATCAAAACATATAGATTGATGCACAAGAAAATGCAGATCAGTAATCAACCTGATAAGCTCCCATCAGAGTAGACAGTAGAAAAAAAACTTCTACTACTATAATGATGGGAGCTTTTCTATGTCTAAAAGAAGTCCTACTCCTTTAGATCAACGTCATAATCAGTGCTTGAATGATCATTTTTCTGGTAAAATAAATCATCAACCGGATATTGTGTCATGAGGAAGCGGTATATAATCAAGAAAGCCGCTACACACCAACCCCCGTATCACTCGGTCGTAGCACAACAGATCCAATCGCAAGCAGAATTGCCGCCATCAACCCTAGAATAGCCAAGGGTAACCAGATTTCCGACAATTGGCCACCTGAAGCGATTCTCTCCACTGATTCGATTACCCACTTCTGCGGAACGAAATTAGCTGCCTTTTGTAAGTATTCAGGCACGATGGATAATGGCCAGAAACATCCTCCAATCATACATGTTGGCGTAATGATCATTGAATTAATCATAGCTGCATTATTGGGGTTTCGTACCAACCCAGCCACAGTACTAGCAATACCCATGGCTACTAACATGAAAGACCCTAAGATGAGTACGTGTGTTAAGAAGGGAATATTATACTCGTAGCCCAACACCCATCGACTCAATATGAGAATCGTGAGAATTTGAAGAATGCCAACAAAGAGACTACCTAACATATGACCCAGTGCGATTTGGTATGTCCTTACTGGAGCGGTATAAATACGTGCCAATGTTCTATTTCTACGATCATCCAATATCATTCGGACGATACCGGACACCAATCCCATCATGAACATAAGTGTAAATCCCGTTACATTGAGAAGACCAGGTTTAACATAGAGATTAAAGTCCGTTTTCTCCGATGTGATTGAGTGTTTACTTATTTCTTGTAAACCTTTTCCCAAGATCTCCAGCGATTCACCCGTGTCTATATTCATTGAACGGATCATGCCTGCTGTTTGTTCTAACCTTCCGACTAGACTATTTAAGCTCAGTTTGAGCGTATAGCTCACTTCGCTACTCATCAGTTCAAATACCTGTATGTCTAGTGTATTTCCTTGAAGCAATTGCACGCTGAAATCTGAAGGAATCCATATTCCGAGTTCCTCTTTATCTTTTACAACTGCGTGCCGGAGTTCATCTTCTCCCTGCAAAGGCTTCAGCCTATACTCCCCACTTCTAGACAGTTCATCAATGATATGTTGCCCTACCGGACCGAGATCCTGATTCACATAAGGAATCGTCACCTTCGAGTCACCACTCTGACCCATCAACCCAATGGTAGCGGCTACCACGATACACGGGAGAATAATAAACATCATAAACCCCTTCTTGGTTCCAATAATTCTTCTGACCATATTCACAGCAATCGTTAAGCTATGCATGGTACCCCACCTTTCGATATACAACAGCTGTAACACCCAATAGCGCTACGCATATCCATGACAGAACGCCTATACTCGACATAATTTCAGACGTATTTCCATGTAACATGATTTGCAAAATACTCTCCATCCCCCAATGATTCACCGTTAGTTTTCCGATACTCTGCAAAATACCCATCGGAATGGGAATAAATCCCCCACTAAAGAATGTCATTACTGTAATCATAAATTGGAAAATGTTATTCGCACTTGAACTATTCTTCGCGGTGAAGGATACAAGAGCTGCGATCGTCATCGATGCAACAATGATTAACATACAGGTTATTGCTAACAACAAAGGCTGTTCTCCCCAGTACGTTCCATATAATGTCGAGGATACGGTAATAATCACAATCGTCTGAACCATTGCAACAATACTACTTCCAATCATTTTTCCTACTAATATTTGAATATGCGGTACGGGCATTGACTGTAAACGATATAATGTATGGTTATCCTTTTCTTCATATAGACTGCTACTAGCCGTGCTACCCGCATAGAGTAGGAACATCATTAACATCGCCACTGCATAATACTGCGAAGCTGAGTAAGTGGATGCCTCATCACTTAATTTACCTACTGTGACATAGGAACGAGCATCCTCAGGCGAAGATGAAGCAGGTATTGCTTCTTGACTCATATCCAGCGTCTCCATGACAGCCATAATCCCTTGTGCATGATTAATTTCATCCAAGAAGTTATCAAATATGGTTCCTACAACCCTATTCGCCATTCTGTCACTTCCAAGCATCAGCTGGAGCTTCGCTTCCTCTCCCTTCATCACTAACTGATCGAAATCAGTAGGAACGGTCACGACATAATCTACTTCTTTCGATCGTAACAACTTCTCCGCTTCGGACGTCGTAGATACATTGCTCAACGAAATCATTTTCACAATTTCGGGACTGCGTAGAAAGGCATGTAACTGAGAGGTTAGTTCTGTGCTATCGCCTACATAATCTACAATGGCAACCTTGACAGGCTCAAGATCAAGTGTTTCATCATTTGAACTAAAGAAGCTTGAAAGGGCTGTGCCTAGTATAAATATTAATAGTAATGGTAATAGAAAAAGATTGAGAACCACCGAACGCGATTGTAACATTCTCCTTAGTTCAAACCATGCAATCATCCACATATTCATCTACTCTCACCCCCTAATCGCGCAACTTACGACCTGTCAGATTTAGAAAAAGAGACTCGAGATTAGGTTCTTCACATGCCAGCGACTGTATAATGACATTGTGCTTGGCACAGATGAATAGAATATCTTGTAATTCCCGTTGAGACGATTCCACATATAACTCCATTACATCTTCCTTAGTCGAGACTCTTGATATTCCTGGATGAAGCTTCAACTCGTCGATCACAGCTTCTGAAATCTGCGTTGCCTGAATCACAATCTTCTCCACACTTGATAAACGTTCTCGCAACTCATGCTGTGTGCCACATGCAATCACATGTCCTTGATCCATAATGGCTACACGATCGCAGATGGCGTCTACCTCTTCCATGTAATGACTTGTATAAATAATCGTCGATCCCATTTTATTTAATGTCCGAACAGATTCAAGAATATGATTCCGCGACTGAGGATCGATACCTACCGTAGGTTCGTCCATGATAATTAACTTGGGATGATGCATAATTGCACATGCAATATTTAACCTTCTTTTCATTCCTCCCGAGAAAGTCGCTGGTAGTTCCTTAGCTCGATCCTGAAGGCCGACGAACTCTAATGCTTCCTCTACACGTTCCTTCAGTAGTTTTCCCCGAAGTCCATACAATTTGGCAAAGAAGGTAACATTCGTTGTCGCAGACATCGTCTCATATACCGCTAAATCCTGAGGAACAAGGCCAATCTGTTTCTTTACATCAAGAGGTCGGTCAGATACCGATATTCCATCGACATGAATACTTCCATGATCTAATTTCATTAACCCGCTCATCATGTTAATCGTTGTACTTTTTCCAGCCCCATTCGGCCCTAGTAGACCAAATATTTCGCCTTCCTGGATACTTAGATTTAAATGATCTACCGATATATTCGTGTCATACCGTTTAACAACATCCTTAATCTCCACAAACGCCATAATCATTTCCCCTTCATCCTCGGCTTATAGTTCTCATTGTACGGAAGTTCAATTGATCTGAGAGGTACTAAAGGTCATACGTTGTAGGTGACGAAAGTCATCTCCTTCCACATTCTGGCCCTATGCTATAATAAAACCATCTAGGCTTATTTCGACTTATAAAGGATGTTGCTATCTTGTCCTCCTATCTAACTATTCTTCGCTACGGCTTGATCATAACGGCCGGATGTATCTCTATGTACATATATCAATACGACAATAATGGGATCTTCCTATTCACGTTGCTACTTTATTTACTCCTCGTTGTCATGGGTCGATTCACGCTCAACCATTCTGCCAAAAGACTTCTATCCTGCTTAGAAATCCTATTCTCTGTCTGGTTATGCCACACCTATGGGTATTTAATGTTGTTTGTTTCTCTTTCTTCCCTATTTGTCTATATTCGATTACCACATCGCTTGATCAGCTTGGTCATGTTAAGTATCCATGTCATTCTTTTAAATATAACCTTTCAACATGAGCAACCCCTATGGATCATCTGCTTCAACTGTATACTCCTGTTAACTGCCGCATTATTAGGACTATTACAACTTTCCGTTACCCGGCATGAGGTTACTGTTCATCTCTATGACGAACTTCGGAAGAAACACTACGAATTAGAAGAAACACGTAAGCGCCTCGTAGAATTTAGTCATCACGTGGAGGCTTCTGCCCAATCAGGAGAACGTGACCGAATCGCTAGACAACTTCATGACGATATTGGTCATCGCTTAATCCGAATCAAAATGATGATGGAAGCAGCCATTCAGATTATGCCTTCTAATTATTCTAAAGGGATGGAAATGATGCTTCAGATTCGAGACCAGCTATCAGACAGCATGGACGACATGCGTAATACGGTGAAGAGAATGCGTCCTCCGACTTCTTTGAAGGATGAATATGCCATTGATCGATTGCTCGAAGAGACAGGGCGTGAGACCGGGATTCATACGTCCCTTACGATTGAAGGAGACCCCTTCCAACTGTATCCAAGCCTTCAAATTGTATTATACAAAAATGCGAAAGAGGCGATAACGAACGCTCTCAGGCATGGTAACGCTTCTTCGGTGGAGATCACGCTTACCTTCAGAAATGGTGAAGTAAGTATGTATGTCAGTAACAATGGTGCTACTGCATTACCTTCCTATACGAATACAAGACAACAAGGAATGGGCTTAAGTGGGATGCAAGAACGTGTTCAACTCGTAGGAGGGCGTATGGATATTCAATGGGAACACCCCTTTACTATCACAACCATACTTCCCGTATACAAGAATAAGGAAATCATTTAGAACAAGGGGGACATTCTAGTTGATATCATTAATGATCGTAGATGATGATGAGTTCATTCGTGAGAGTCTGAAAGTATTCATGGCCATGGATGTTGATATTCAGGTCGTAGGTTGTGCCGCGAACGGTGCGGATGCCGTAGAACTTATGCAATCGGGGATCCATGTGGATGTTGTACTTATGGATATTCGTATGCCTATATGTGACGGGGTGGAAGGAGCCAAACGAGTAAAGGAGCAATTTCCTCATACACGTGTACTTATGCTGACTACTTTTGATGATGACGAGTATATTATTCAAGCGTTAGAGAATGGCGCAAGTGGTTACTTACTCAAGAACATTCCTCCAGAACGCATTATTCATGGTATTAAAACAGTATACAAAGGTGATATTCTGATCCATCCTGATATCGCTCGTAAATTGACGGCATTCCTTCGTCCTGCTGCTTTTTCTAGCCCACAGACGTCAGAAACTTCCGCTGCTCTGAGGTTGGAGCCATACGGCCTGACTCCTATGGAACAGCGTATCGTCCGTCATATTGCAGAAGGGCTCTCAAATAAAGAAATCGCCCAGACATGTTTCCTGAGCGAAGGTACGGTAAAAAATTATATTACAGAGGTATTAAGCAAGTTACAGCTGAGAGATCGAACTCAGATTGCTATTCTATACCTCAAAGATGATGTGAACTAAGAATTAAGAACGAAACTAGCTAGCCTGTCTACTATCGATCCCATGGATATCGTATAACAGGTTCGGGTAAATCTGAGTCTTTCTCTAGCTCCACAGTTGCTGCTATCTCCGCTATGGCAAGCGTCACCTGCTTCTCAGCTGTCTGAGCATCGTCTCGTAAGGAAGAACGTTTACGAGTGTTTAATCTCATACTGATAATCTGAAAAATGCTAACAGGACTCATGCGAGCGGTCACACTAACATCTTGGCCTGGTGCCAGAATAACACCTAACTGATGATGATCCCCTGCATAAATAGCACGTTGGAGATATTTACTCTCTCCAGCTAAGTTCTGAACTTCCAACTTACAGAAAGCAGGATTCATACGCAAGGAACTATGAAGCTGTTCCTTCGTACGGAGAGTTACGCCATTCACTTTCAGCAAGGTCTCTCCAGGTACAATACCAAGTTCCTCTGCTGGACTATTAGGAACGATAGAAAATACACGCAGCCCCTGAGTGGGATGGACAAATATTGAACTGCGTCGCTGTTCTTCTAAACGACTGAGCCAGATCAATCCTTCATGTATTAAGAAACTGGCTAGTGCTGCAACAATCATAAGCGGACTCCACCACGCAGAGAGTAAACTAAGTGCAAGAAGAATGATACTGTACTGGAGTAGCCTTTTGAATGTGATATTCGCCTTTTGTCTCGGTAACAAACTCTGTGTCATTTCTCCAAATCCAATCATGATCGGGAGCGCTAACAGACTGAAGCCTCCACTCCAATCACCGCCTCCTAATAAAGGTGTCCAGGGTAAGACACTTCCTGTTGTCTGGGCTGGAATGAGTAGAAATAGAGGTAGCGGCCAAAAAGCTTGCATCTGATATCCTCCGACTAACTTTCCACGTTTACTCTCAACGAGTAATGGCATGGCGAATGATGGACCTTGTTTCTTCACGAGAATAGCCTCTGCCAAATGCAGCACAGCTACCAAAGCTAGAAGAGCAGGTATATCTAAATCCCTCACCGTTTCCACAATCGTCCCCATAGACGACGACACAGGTTGCCATTCTGGAAAGAAACCCACGATAAACTGTATGACACCTAATATGCCAATGGCATAAGCGAAACATAAATATCTCAAACGTAAGCATAACAACACTAGGGTAACAACCCATATACAAATAATAGCTTCTCTAGTTAAGGAAATCCCTAGAAAGGCTATAACCAGCGAGACACATACCCCTCCCACTAGTCCCCCAATAATGGTTCGCCAAGTCTGTAATCCCCAACTATGCAATCGAACATGAAATAACTTCCGTTCCATGAGAACCTGCTGACGATAAAACAACATTATAAATAGAATTGAAATATAATAAAAGGGCTGAGTCAACAACTGGATTAAGCCATCACTCACATTCCATAATAATTCTAAAGCCACATCCAAGATTTCGTCACACTCCTTCAGATCTCATACAACGGATAACTAGCCAAACACTCTAAAATCCTAAAAGAAAAAAGAAGGCTAACGTTCAGCCTTCTTACTTCTTCGACGCCAAAGCATCTATTTCCTTCTGTACTTCCGCAATCCCTTGTTTCATTTGCATATCATTGACTGGGTCTTGAATCTGTTTAATGAGCTCGCTTTCCAAGGCTTCTGCTGTCTTAGCATCAATGATTCCATTCGTCTTAAGCTTCTGACTACTTTGGAATTTCTCAACAGCACTCTTAGTTTCTTGGTCGAAGTATCCATCTGTTCGTCCTGGATTAAATCCAAGTCCTTTCAACATCACTTGCGCACTCTTAACATCTTCATTATTCGAATTATATTCTAGCGTCTTCTCTTTATTGATAGGAGCTACTAAGAAGTAGTCTGGCTGGGATACAGCAATATTGGGCTTTATTCCCTTCTCATGTATCCAGGTACCCTTAGGTGTAAGCCATTTCGCAATGGTAATCTTAAGTAGACTTCCATCACCTAATTGCTTATCAAAACTCGTCTGAACCGTACCCTTACCAAATGAATTCTCACCTATTAGGATCGCGTCTGCTGAATCCTGTAATGCTCCTGCTAATATCTCAGATGCACTTGCACTACCTTTATTCATTAGTAATGTTACAGGATACGATTTACTTGATCCCTTTGACAAGCTCTTCTCGCGCTTACCCTCTTTATTCTCCACCTGTACGATTAACTCGCCTTTAGGTACGAATTGCTGCGCGATGTCAATCACAACGGATAGTACTCCACCTGGATTGTTACGAACATCGATTACGAGTCCCTTCATCCCTTTGGTCTCCAAGTTCGAAAGCTCTTCCCTAAATCTTTCAGCTGTATTTAGGGAGAACTGAGTAATCTCAATAACACCTATCCCATTATCCTCTAAATGAGCGTTAACCGTTTCTAAGGCCACATCATCACGAACAATAGCATACTCAACAGGTTCCGTTACACCATTACGTTTCACCTTGATCTTAGCTGTTGAACCCTTGACTCCCCTAATCTTTGCAACAGCAGCATTTAATTCAAGACCAGCAAGAGATTCTCCATTGACAGACAAGAGAATATCCTGAGACCGAATGCCTGCTTTCTCAGCTGGGGACCCTTTAATGGGTGATACTACGACAACATTTCCATCCTTCAAAGAGACTTCCGCACCAATTC
This sequence comes from Paenibacillus sp. Y568, assembly GCF_059445545.1. NCBI lineage: Bacteria > Bacillati > Bacillota > Bacilli > Caryophanales > Paenibacillaceae > Paenibacillus > Paenibacillus sp. Y568. The sequence goes on along the minus strand of NZ_JCAIUM010000010.1, from coordinate 202,123 downwards.
CACTAAACGAGCCTTCAATTGACTCCTCGAATTGTTGTGCAGTCTCTTGTCCCATATAAGTGGAATAAGGATCAGATAATGCCTCCATCATTCCATTAATAGCTCCATCAACCAAGGCGCTACGATCAATATCCTTATAGTAGTTCCCCTGGATGAGATCAAGTGCCGTTCCGATCTTCTCAGCTTCTTTTGACTTCAGACCTTCGCTGGATGCAATACTTGCAAGTAAGCCTTCGCCATTATTAGCCTGTCCTGCATAGCTATTACCATTACTCAGGAATAGCGTCAGCAGACTACCACAGATCAGAGCAACTACCACCAATAATGCAGCTGTACGTTTCTTTAACATTGTTGTATTCACCGCCCTTTTCATGTCAGACCAACGCCAACTATATTGTGCCCAACCTAGTATATGTTTCAAAGGGTTGGAATATTTATAATAATAGCATGAGATTTAGATTATTATAGGTAAGGCATTGGGTCAACCCTATTACCGTTTATACGTACTTCAAAATGTAAATGGGGTCCCGTACTCTGACCTGTCGATCCAGATTCAGCAATTTTTTCACCGCGACTTACACGGTCACCAACTTTAACATTAGTACCGCCATTACGAAGATGTCCATATAATGTCCACATACCACCACCATGGTCAACAATGACAGCATTCCCATAACCACTGTACCACTCAGCTAAAATAACGGTTCCTGCTTCTGCGGAATGAACTGATGTTCCTTGTCCTACTGCGAAGTCAACACCGGTATGCATCTTCCCAACTTCACCTGTTACAGGATGAGTTCGTCTACCAAAACCAGAAGAAATACGTGCACTTCCTACCGGCATTAGTAATGGACCACCATTACCGCTAAAGGTAGATGTTGTATATGTCGATCGGGTACTGGACTTCTTTTTGGCAGCCGCTGCCTTCGCAGCTTTAGCGGCTGCTGCCTTCGCAGCTTTGGCACGTGCTGCTTCCTCAGCAACCAACGTATTCTTCTGTTGTAATAAAGCTGATCGATTTCTCGCAAGAGCTACGAGCTTCAACTCCTGCTCTTCTGTTAACTCGTCAGATTGATTAATCTCTTTATCATACTCAGCGATTAAGAATTTCTTCTCCGCTACCTTCTCACTTAGTATGCTATTCTGCGATTCCATTTCTGAATAGAGCGATTCAGCCTTGGCATATTGTAACTCTAACTCCTTCTGCTTCTCAACGACAGTATTCTTGTCCTTTTTATGCTCGACAAGTAAGTCTTGATCCTGATCCACAATCATCTTTAGTGAATCCGCTCGATCAAGAAAGTCAGTGAAGCTACTAGAGGACATTAACACCTCAAGATAAGATATAGACCCATCTGTATACATCAATCTTACACGAGACTCAAGCATAACTTCCCGAACAGCGATACGTTCTTCTGCAGCATCAAGCTCTGTAGCTGTTAATGTTAAGCTTTCCTTTGTCTCATTAATAAGTTTGGTAATCTGTGATAGCCGATTCTTAACAGTCTCGATTTGCTCCATTACCGATTGCAAATATTCGGTTGTTTTATTCTTATAATGCTGTGCTTCCTGCTTGTGCGTAGCAGCCTTTTCCTGTTCCACCCTTGCAACCTTTGCTTGCTCCTGTAGAACCTTTAATTCATGTTCAATGTCACTTACTGTTTTCTTTTTGGCATAACCATCTATAGGTTGGAATATGAATGTTACCACCATTATAACTGCTATGATTAGGGTGAATTTTTTCAAATTACGTTCGCCATCCTTTTCTGAATTCTACAATGTATATATGTCGTCAACGTTGGCCATCAAAGAAGCTCGTGATTCTCAGCTATACCTTCAAAAATTTACGAATGGAAACGGTACTTCCCCAGATGCCAATCAGTAGTCCTATCGCAATCAGTAGGAAGCTTAAAAATAGCCATACATCTGATAGTGGAAGCAATATTAATCCGAGGGTAACATCCCCACTGAATGCATTTATCAGTTGTTGGTATCCCATGAAAAGAAGCCCCACAGTGGTTAACGATCCAATTCCTCCAATAAGAGCACCTTCTATAACGAATGGCCACCTGATGAAATAGTTCGTTGCACCAACCAACTTCATAATACCTATCTCACGACGACGTGCCAGAATTGTAACTCTAATCGTATTCGATATGAGGAACATGGACATGATGGCAAGACCCGCGACAAATATGAATCCAATGTTACGTACGGCACGAGTAATCTTGAATAATTTCTCAACAGCACCTTCACCATATTTAACCTTCATAATTGGAGTCTCTGGAATCGTGGTATTCAGCGCACTAATTTTGTCCGCCACATGAGCTACTGTGGTAGCCTCCGTAACTTCCACCGACAATGTATCAGGTAGCGGATTATGATCCTTGTCGAATCCTTCAAGTAGCGCCTTTCCATCTTCCCCTAAACTCTCACTAAATTCTTTCAACCCTTGTTCTTTAGATATAAATGTGATTTTACTAATCTCAGGCATGAGACCGATCTCTGTGCTAATCTTATTGCGCATGGCCTGGTCTACATCAAGATTCAAATATACTTTGATCTGAACCTGACTATCCGCTTCATCTGCTAATTGATTGACGTTAAATACTAATAAAATAAATACACCAAGAACGAAAAGAGAGACCACAATGGAAGTAATGGAAGCTATAGACATCCAACCATTACGAAATACGTTTTTGCACCCTTCTCTGAGATGCCGCAAGAAGGTGTTAAAACTCATATCCATATTCCCCTCTCAATTGGTCTCTAACGATCTTTCCCTTCTCAATTGCAATGACTCGTTTGCGCATACTGTTCACGATATCCTTATTATGAGTTGCCATAACGATCGTTGTACCTCCGAAGTTAATCTCATCAAGTAACTGCATAATCCCCCATGATGTCTCAGGGTCTAAATTTCCTGTTGGCTCGTCCGCTATAATGACTGCTGGATTGTTCACGATAGCTCTTGCTATGGCGATCCGTTGCTGTTCCCCACCAGAGAGCTGATCGGGTGTACGTCCAGCTTTATTCTTGAGTCCTACAAGATCCAACACTTCCATAACACGCTTCTTAACTACTCGACTCGGTGTTTCTATAACTTCCATCGCGAAGGCTACATTCTCATAAGCCGTCATACGAGGTAGAAGACGAAAGTCCTGAAAGATAACACCGATATTCCGTCGAATATAAGGAATCTTGCTTTGATGTAGCTTACCAATATTAAAACCATTAATAGATAGTTGGCCTTTCGTTGGTACTTCTTCTCTATAGATTAACTTCATAAATGTCGATTTACCTGCACCAGATGGTCCGACAACATACACAAACTCGTTACGATCAATCATTACAGAGACACCTTGTAGGGCATGAGTTCCATTCTTATAGGTCTTCCATACATCTTGCATTTCAATCACATTATCACTTCCCAGTTCCATAATCAGACAATATTATTTCGACACATTCCGGATATTTCCTTTAATAATCTTGATATTTCATCACTAATATTTATTGTAACAAACTTGTTACCTTTTGAGTACCTGAATTTTTCCTATTTTTCTCACATATACATAGGAAAGTGCTTGAATAATGACTAAGACGAAGTAAGAGAAGGTGCACCTATGAAAAAAGTTCATTTTTCCTTAATTATTATGATCTCTTTTGTCCTATCAGGATCCATTTTCTTTGGATTATGTAATCTTTATGTAAGTCAGGATACAATTCCTAAAGGAGTACAACTATCTGGTTGGTCTGTAGGAGGGATGCAAACTACCGATGTCTTGAAAGAACTCGATTCAAAACTTCAACAACTTGGTCAGATTCCTTTGCATATCTCTATGAAGAATCTAGATATTCCTGATCAAGAATGGACACTTACTGAGGCTGGTGTACGGTACGAGGTTGAAACATTTCGCGATTCTATATTGAAACTACAGGAAGGGAACTTGTTAGAGCGTGTATTATATCGTTGGCATTTTGAAAAAAACTACTCGATTTCATCACACTGGAATCCCTCTCCAATGAAATCAAAATTTAACAAGGCATGGGAAGAAAAACACTTGGGTACTCCCGTGAATGCTACACGGCGTATTACATCCGAAGATCGTGTTGTATATATCCCTGAAGTATCAGCCTATCAATTAGATTGGAACACCCTGACAACTCGGATGGGAGCCTTAATTCCAAAGGATTTCACTCCACTAGAGCATCCCTCTACCCATGCATTATCATTAGAGCTTCCATTCATCTTAGTGAGTCCCGAAATTACCGTTCTAGATTTGAAAAAAGAAGGCATCGAACGCAAAATCATGGAATTCTCGACATCTTTAATCTCCAGTAGTGAAGGTAGGTTGTTTAATGTAAATTCAGCAGCTCAAGCTACGGATGGAATGGTATTGAAACCGGGAGATGTGTTTGATTACGGCAAAATTATAGCCTTAGCAGAGGATACATACGGATTTCAAGAGGCACCGGTCATTCTGAATGGAAAGCTTGTTCCTGGGATAGGCGGTGGGATCTGCCAAGTGTCGAGTACCATTTACAGCGCAGCCATTCGTATGGGGATGGACATTCTAGAACGGAGAAACCACTCCCTTCCTGTTCGCTACTTGCCTAAGGGACAAGATGCCACTTTCGCTACAGGATCCATCAATTTTCGCTTTCGAAACAATACAGGTGAGCATTTATTGATACACGTTATTGTGCAAGATCAGACACTCACGGTTAAGTTCTTCGGTACTTTCCCTACCAATGTTCAATACGACATTGAATCGCATACGGTAGAGACCCTTACGCCTACCAACAAATATGTAGAGAATTTAACTCTCCCTGTTGGAGGGCAAGAGGTATTACAGACAGGGAAAGTTGGTTATATCATCGATACCTATCAGATCAAAAAGGTCGATGGTGTCATCAAGGAACGAAAGCGTATCTCCCGCGACACTTATCTTCCGCAGAAGGCACTGATTGGTGTTCACCCTGAGAACAAGACGGATAACGTCGTTCCTATTGTGCCTAAGGAGAAGAGTATTATTGAAGATGGTGTGAGCGGCATGTTGTAAGCGGTGCGTTGTAAGAGATGTGTTGTAACCCCCTCCGCCGCTGTTAAAACCAGAAAATTGGAGATGTGTTGTATCCCCCTCCGCCGCTGTTAAAACCAGAAAATGTGATTCGAATGGTGCGGAAGGGGATTTTCCGGTTTTAAAGGCGTTCGCCTATCGGCTCTCCAGTGGATACAACACACCTTTGCATTAGGGATGCATACAATGCGATGCGCTTTGTATGGTAAAGTAACTTCGAAATCAGCTTCAAGATCAACTTCGAGAGTGAACACTTTGAGAGTGAACACTTCGAGAGCGAACACTTCGAGAGCGAACACTTCGAGAGCGAATACCTTGAGAGCGAATACCTCGAGAGCGAATACTTCGAGAGCGAATACTTCGAGAGCGAACACTTGAGAGTGAACACTTCTAAGGTAACTTCAAGGTAAAGTTCAAGAGCAGCTGCTAGTGCAACTTCATGGACAACTTCTAGGGCATCCTCGAAGGCATCCTCAGCGTTACCAATAGGGCGCCCCTTATTGTGATAAATAAAACTCGAGAGACTGTTAATCTAACAAGCACTCACAAAGTAGAAAACGACAAATAAACGGCAGCTCCTATGGGGATCGTCGTTTATTTTTGTGAGGATATGTGTTGTGATTATCGCTTAGCGAATAAGTCCGAGCTGCTTGGCTTGCTCCTCGGATAAGATGAACTCCTCTGTAGGCCAGAAATCTGCCTCCTTATCCAATCCGAATAGGATGATGATATCGTCCCAGACCCCTTTTCCCAATGCTTCCATTTTGGATATGATCACTTTCATAATTCAACATCTCCTTCGCTCGTTCATTGGTCTATATGTTATTATTTTGTCCTACTTCAGCTCCGTTATCCATTTTATATACATCCTTATACTCCACTAGGCCGATCTGGCACCCAGCCCCAATATACACATTCCGTCCACGTACTACCGAGGCCTTTGTATTCTCCAAATGAATTTCATCTCCTTCAATGCTATCTGCCTGCATCGCGCCGTAAGCGCCTGGAGAGTACTTACCGATTAGAGGAATCGTTATGGCTTTCGTTATAGTAATCTTACCTCCACCAATCTCACGCGCACGGCTAGGACCATATAGTTTGATCTCGATGACTTCCCCGTTTAACATGTTGCCAATATCCACTGAACCTCGGATCATCACTTCTTCTCCCTGGCAGTCACCTGAAATAGACAAGGTCCCTTGTCCCTTTATCTTTTCCACATTTAAATTACCTTCTACACGAACCTCCCCATTCACCTTCAACAATTGGGCAGTTAACTCTCCTTGCACGTCAAGCTCTCCTTGAATGGAAATTTCCTCACTTTGCATTCCTTGTAGGATCTTCATATTTCCTTGGCAGTTCACACTTTCTGATTTGAGAAATCCCTCAACCGTTGTATTCCCCATACATTTAAAAAGAGTACATTCCACGTCTCCGTGAATGATGCTATCTCCCATAATTTTAACTTTATTGTACTGACCTCCACTCGAACTTCCGTTACCTGTAATTCTCAAATCATTTAACAATGTTAAATCAAGGCTAGATTCACTTTTATTCATTGAAGTCCCTCCTTTTATCACATGTATCTCTTATAATTTCACACAAGATCCAATCTTCGCTTCAGGGTCTTGATGGAAAGAATTCTTATATTCCACTACACGAATTACGCACCCAGGACCAATACTCACGTCATTTCCGCGAACGGTATCCGCCTCCGTATACTCTAGATCAATATGATCGCCTTCAATGATCTGTGCCTTCAGTTGGGACGAGAACCCATGACGAAGTTGTTCCCAGAATCGGAGGTTCTTCCATTTCCTCACGACAATGTGCTCCCCTCCAATCTCTTGTGCTGAACAAGGCCAATGCAACTTAATATCCACTCGATCCGCATTCAACAATCCATCGATCTTGAATTGTCCCTTGACCAAAAAGGTCTCACATTGCACATCCAGCTTCGCCTTCAGTATGCCATCTACTTCCACTCTGTCACTCTTCAAACTCTTATCCATAGATACTCTTCCGTTGATGGCGACAGAACGGCACTGAACATGGTCTTCAAAAGTAGACATTCCACCTATGACCATCGCCTCCAATGTTACGGGTCCTTTCACCTTTGCTGTCCCATTAACATTCATTGAATCTGCATGTAGCGCACCCTCGATCCCAACAGTCCCGTTACATATGAACTCTAAGCAATCGATGTCCCCACCAACCTTACCCATCCCATCAATTCTAACGTTCTTATATAAACCTCCACCGGTCCGTCCTATCCCAGATATATTCAGATCATTCCTAGTCTGTTGCTTCTCCATCTCCTACCCCTCTCTCACTCATCTTCAATTTCAATTCTTCAATATTCGGTGCAAGCGGCAAACGGATCACCCACTTCACCCCTTTGTCGAAGTACAAATGATCAGCTGACTCGGTAAGAAATACGGCGGATACCCCCATCTTGCGTATAAGGATCAGCTCTCCGTTCTGTCCAGCCAACTTACTATAATGTTCTTCCATCGTACTAACGAGTAATGCTCCATCCTCTCGCGATAACTCACCGCTCTGAAGTAACTTCTCTAGTATGTAAATGCACAGGATATTGTCGAAAGTATAATCATCTTGCTGCCCTCGAAGTTCAACGTATAGCTCTAACGTAAGCGCCGACACAATGTTACGCTCAATTAATTCTGTCACCGGAAGAGACGTCTCTCCTGCATTAGGTGAGAACACATCTGCAAGCTCATCTAACGAAAGACCATCTTTCATATTAATAATCTTATCTACGCGGGAAATGATTTTATGCCTAGGAAAAAAAGTTTCCTGACCCGTATACGAAGACTTACGTATAAACCACTCCTCCGGGATTAGGTTTTTCCGTTTCCAACGATAAAGTTGCCCGTAAGAGATTCCGGTGATCTCTAGAAGTTCTTTTTTAGATATTAAGTCGTCATCCATCATAATCTCCCCTTCTTCATCAATGTAACATAACATTGTTACGTTATAAATCAGTTTTACCAACTTGCAACTTCTTTATACTAAAAGAAACCTTCAACCCACGGTACATCCGTGGATAGAAGGCTCTTCGTTTATCTCTATTGTGCTTAGATCGAGCTAAAGGTCATATATATCTATTAGTAATTAAGCTAGATACGACTCCTCGTCGTGCTGTTCTACCCACTTCTTCGCAGACTGAAGGGCACTCTCACTACGTTCAATCGCAGCAACAACTTGTACCGTTGCAGTTCCACCATACACATTACGAGCGTTCACAACCGCTTCCGGTTGAAGCACATCATAGATGGCATCATCGAACAATTCAGAGAACTGTTGAAATTCTGCAAGTGTGAGATCCAAAAGGTACTTATTGTTCTGAATACAATATAGAACGGTTTTTCCGATAACCTCATGTGCTTGACGGAAAGGCATGCCTTTTCCAACGAGGAAGTCAGCAATATCAGTCGCATTTGAAAAGTCCTTATTCACCGCTTCACGCATCCGGCCTTTGTTCACTTTCATTGTCGCAATCATTGGAGCAAACAATTGAAGTGCGCCTTCAAGCGTAGCCACCGTATCGAACATACCCTCTTTATCTTCTTGCATATCTTTGTTGTAAGCTAAAGGTAGGGACTTCAATACAGTAAGTAAACCCATTAGATTTCCGTATACGCGACCTGTTTTACCACGTACTAACTCTGGCACGTCTGGATTCTTCTTCTGTGGCATAATGCTACTTCCTGTACAGAATGCATCATCAAGCTCAACGAAGCTGAACTCTGTACTACTCCACAGGACCAGTTCCTCACTTAACCGTGACAGATGTGTCATAATGAGTGATGCATTTGCCAAGAATTCAACGATGAAATCGCGATCACTTACCGCATCTAGACTGTTCTCGTACACCCCATCAAACCCAAGTTGCTCTGCTACGAAATGGCGATCTATAGGGAACGTCGTACCTGCAAGTGCACCTGCACCAAGAGGAAGCACATTAATCCGCTTGTAGCTATCCATTAGACGTTCAGCGTCTCTTGCGAACATCGATACATAAGCCATCAAATGATGGGCAAAAAGAATAGGCTGCGCTCGTTGCAAATGCGTATATCCTGGTACGATTGTTTCGACATTATCTTTCGCTTGGGTAATCAGTGCAGCCTGTAGTTCTTGCAACATAGCCGTTAGGGCTACAACACGTTTGCGTAAATACAAGTGCATATCCGTAGCCACTTGATCATTACGGCTACGTCCTGTATGTAGCTTTCCGCCTACAGGTCCAATCTCATCAATGAGATTCTTCTCAATATTCATATGGATGTCCTCGTCCGAGACAGAGAACACAACCTCACCAGAACGTATTTTGGCTAATACTTTCTTCAATCCCTGACGTATCGTCTCTGCATCTTCCTCCGGAACAATACCACATTTACCAAGCATCGTTACATGAGCCAAGCTACCCTGAATGTCTTCTTCTGCAAGTGCTTGGTCGAACCCGATGGAAGCCGTATATTCTTCTACCAAATGGTTGGTCTGCTTCGTAAAGCGCCCTCCCCATAATTTGCTCATGATATGTGCTCCCTTCTTATGACAACAGAGAGCCGCACCTTCTCGTGAATGGACAAAGGAACGGCCAATGACTGCCTAATTACATCTATTATTAATCTCTAAATATTCTTTAATTAAACTCTAATTATGACTCACCACTATAACTAGTACTTGATAAACAGTCGAGTACGACGATCGCTACGATGACGGATTGCCCTTACGATCGCTGTTGCCCTCCGATTTCTTGATTGTATATCGCTTATAGCGGTTGAAATCTGAGGGCAAGCTTATGCTTCCGATGTAGCTTTCATACTGAAAGCTTGTAGGCGAACGCTTACGCTTCTACAAGACAATTCCGTCCTCTTCGCTACTTCTTACATCATCCATTGCTTACTCTAATTACTGATAATTATGTTTAGTGCCCTAATTATTTGTTCTGTTGTACACCAGCTGCTACTTTCAAGCGTAATGCATTCAGATGAATGAATCCTGTTGCATCCCCTTGATCGTAAGCCTGTGTTGGATCAGCTTCCATCGTTGCGATGTCTGGATTATACAAGCTAACTGGGCTCTTCACGCCAGCTGCGATAATATTTCCTTTGTACAACTTAACACGTACCGTACCTGTTACATTGCTCTGGCTCTCTTTTACCAATGCTTGAAGCGTAAGACGTTCTGGTGCGAACCAGAAGCCGTTGTATACTAACGTACTATAACGAGTGATCAGACTATCACGCAGGTTCATAACTTCACGGTCCATCGTGATGGACTCCATTTTGCGATGAGCTGTGAATAGAATGGTTCCACCTGGTGTCTCGTAGATCCCACGACTCTTCATCCCTACGAAACGGTTCTCCACCATATCTACACGGCCGATCCCATGTTTACCACCAAGCTCATTCAGTTGCTCCATAACCTGAAGGGGTGTTAATTTCTGCCCGTTCAGCGCTACACAGTCACCTTGTTCAAAATCAAGCACCAAATATTCCGCTTCATCTGGTGCATCCTCAGGAGATGCGCTTAGTAAGAACATATCTTTATTCTCAGGTGTACTTGCATCGAACCAAGGATCTTCAAGCACGCCACTTTCATAGCTAATATGCAATAAATTGCGATCCATTGAATAAGACTTCGCAGCCGAAGCCGTAACCGGTATGCCATATTTCTCTGCATAAGCAATCATCTCAGCACGTCCTGGGAAATCATTACGGAATTCTTCTAGACGCCATGGAGCAATCACCTTGATATCAGGCGCAAGTGCAGCCACACCAAGCTCGAAACGGACTTGGTCATTCCCTTTACCCGTTGCTCCGTGAGCAATCATCGTTGCCCCTTCAGCACGTGCGATATCCACCATTCGTTTGGCGATCAACGGACGAGCAATACTCGTACCTAATAAGTATTGACCTTCATACAATGCACCTGATTGGAACATCGGATAGATGAAATCATTCGCAAATTCATCACGTAAATCATCAATATATACTTTGGATGCGCCTGTAGCTAGTGCCTTTTCCTCCAAGCCATCTAGTTCTTCCTTCTGACCGATATCTGCTGTGAAAGCAATAATCTCCGCATCATATGTTTCTTTAAGCCATTTCAGGATAATCGATGTATCGAGTCCGCCTGAGTAAGCAAGTACTATTTTCTCTTTTGCCATACCTATAACATCCCTTCCCTAAATCCATATATAAAATTCTATCATGCATATTAATTCAATCCATTAACTAATCATACTATGAATCATTTATCCCATCAACGCGGCCATCAATGCTTTTTGTGCATGCAAGCGGTTCTCTGCTTGATCAAAAATAACAGAATTCGCTCCATCAATGACGCCTTCACTCACTTCTTCACCACGATGTGCTGGCAAACAATGCATAAATAGATAGTCACTCTTAGCACCCTTAGCCAACTTCTCATCTACTTGATAGTCTTTAAATGCGGCCTGCCGCACCTTCTGCTCTTCTTCAAATCCCATACTAGCCCATACATCGGTATAGATCACATCTGCATCTTGCACTGCTTCTTGTGGACTCCGTGTAACCACGATCTGAGCGCCAGTCTGAGAAGCAATGTCAAGGCAATCCTTCACGACAGACTCATCTGGCTCATACCCTTCTGGTGTTGCGACAGAGACATGAACGCCAAGTTTAGCGCCACCAATCATAAGAGAATGTGCCATATTATTACCATCGCCTACATAAGCGAGTTTCAGTCCTTGAAGTGTTCCTTTGTGCTCATATATCGTCTGATAATCGGCCAGCACTTGGCAAGGATGCGCAAGATCGCTAAGTCCATTAATAACAGGTACAGTAGCATATCGAGCCAGATCAATCACATTCTCATGACCAAATGTCCGAATCATCATCCCATCTAAGTAACGAGATAACACCTGAGCCGTATCACTAATAATCTCTCCACGACCAAGTTGGATATCATTCTTGCTTAAGAAGAGGGCATGGGCTCCTAACTGAAACGCTCCGACTTCAAAAGATACCCGCGTACGTGTGGAAGATTTCTCGAAAATAAGTCCGATCGTCTTGCCTTTGAGAGGTTGGTACACCTCTCCATTCTTCTGTTTTTGTTTTATGTCAATCGCCAAATCGATTAAATATTGAATCTCCGCTGTTGTGAAATCATCCAATTCGATGAAATCACGACCTTTTAAATCTATCGTTTGTTGCGTCTCACTCTGCGTCATGCGGTAAACCCTCCTCTAATACTAATACGACTTATACTTATATATGGTATGAACAGTTATATTCGTTATCGTCCCATGAGCTACAGGCTCAATGAATTAGATATTCTTAATCGCAGTATGATCGTGAATTAGATCTGCCACAATCGCTACAGCTTGGTCAATTTCCTGCTCGGTTACGTATAAATTAGGCAATAGACGAATAACATTTGGTCCAGCATTAACGAACAAGAGTCCGCGTTTCTGCCCTTCCAGCACAATGCTAGCAACGGGTTCCTCGCACTCGATACCCACCAGTAAGCCTAATCCACGGATTCCTTTTACAAAAGGATTTCCCGATAACTTTTCATCCAATTTTGCAAATAGATATTCACTCATCTTAGCGGCACGTTCCGGAATGTCATCTTCCTTCATTGTCTCGATCGTAGCTATGATTGCAGCTGTTGCAAGCGGCGTACCTCCAAATGTGGTTGCATGGCTACCTGCCGTAAATGCTTCACGCAAATATTCCTTACCTAACATAGCACCTGCTGGGAATCCACTCGCAATCCCCTTAGCAACCGTGAATATATCTGGCTCGATTCCGTAATGTTCATGAGCGAACCATTTCCCCGTACGTCCCATTCCCGTCTGGACCTCATCAACGATAAGCAACAATCCTTCTTGCTTACATAGTTCAGCAACAGCCTTCAAGAATTCTGGTTGAACGGGATGAACGCCACCTTCAGCAAGAACCATCTCGATCATAATCGCTGCCGTCTGATCCGTTACAGCTGCCTTCAATGCTTCTATATCATGTAATGGAACCGTCTTAAACCCAGCTGGGAGTGGCAAATAGCCTTCCTTCACCTTATCTTGACCCGTTGCTGTTAGTGTAGCTAAAGTCCGTCCATGGAAAGATTGATTGAACGTAATCACTTCATAACGTCCTGTTCCTTTGACCTTCTGATGATAGCGACGGGCAAGCTTAATAGCAGCTTCATTCGCCTCTGCACCGCTGTTACAGAAGAATACAGCATCTGCACATGAAATGGATGTCAGTAGAGAAGCTGCCTTCTCCTGATTCGGAATCTGGAACAAGTTAGATACATGCCACAGCTCATCTAGTTGTTGCTTCAGTCTTTCTTTTACCTTCTTAGGAGCATGACCTAAGTTCGTAACCGCTAACCCGCTCATGAAATCTAAATATTTATTTCCTTGATCATCCCACAACCAGCTGCCTTCCCCTTTAACCAAGCTGATCGGATATCGAGCATACGTAGGAAACAACGAACTCGTTGTTTGGCTCTTTGCTCCCACTGCCCCAGACTCTACTACTCCTGTATTTCCAACCTGTTTCTGCTGATCCATTTCATTTCCCATCGCTTTATCTTCACTCCAATCTATCTATTCATATGATTCTTAACTAAGCACAATTTAAAAATAAGTACTGTATAACTGTGACCGCACTATAGGGTACTCGATCTTCATTATCTTTTTAAAAACTACATTCTATATCTGGACGATCCGAGTTCCGATGATCTCCCCTTGCATAACACGACTAAGAACTTGCGGTTCGCTTCCGTCCACGATAACGACTTCTTGAACATCTCCATGAATGCAGTTCATGGCTGCTCGAACTTTCGGAATCATGCCGCCGTATATTTCACCTGTGTCGATCATGTCATGAATCTCTTGTATGCTAACCGAAGGAAGTACTACTTTCTCACCATCCACTGTCTTCATAATTCCTGGAACGTCTGTTACAACAATCATACGATGAACTCCTAAGAACGAAGCAACTGCGCCTGCAGCCGTGTCTGCATTGATGTTATAGCGTTGACCTACTAGATCAATACCAATCGGTGCAATCACCGGAATATAGCCCATGTCCTGTACACCTTGAATGAGAGTGGCTTCCACATGGGTCACTTCGCCAACCCAGCCTACTTCAGCACTGTTCGCAACGGGTTTCGCTTGAATAAGTAAACCATCTACGCCCGAGAGCCCCCATGCACGCCCACCCACATTGTGAATACGACGTACGATCTGTTTATTGATGCTACCGGATAGCACCATTTCCACCACATCAAGGACATCCTCCGTTGTCTTACGCAACCCATGAACGAATTCACTTTCAATGCCAAGTTTCGCAAGGTTATCTGAGATAGCTGGCCCACCTCCGTGAACGATGACAGGTTGTATTCCGTCCTGCTGTAATTGTCTAAGGTCATGAAAGAAAGAATCCGGCAATGCCGCAAGTGTACTCCCTCCACATTTCATCACAAAACTACCTTGAATCTGAACATTGTGGATAGGCTCCACTTGAATCCCTTCTTCCCCATGACCTCCCAATTTCGTTCCCATGCAAAAATTCCCCTCTCATTACCAATCAGTAGAACCTGCTAATCTACTAGAATGCCTAATCGTCAAAAATAGTTATATCTAACCTTACGTTCGATACGCTGCATTAATCCGTACATAATCATATGTTAAGTCGCAACCCCAAGCAGTCGCTTTCCCGCTTCCACCATGCAAGTCTACGAATATACGTACTGTGTCACCTTTTAAATAGGCTAACGCTTCTTCTTCATCAAACCCAACAGGGCGTGAAGCCTTAAGCACCGTAATCGATCCTAGTTGGATATCTACTTGCTCTGGATTTACAGGTTCCCCTGCACGCCCTACAGCAGCAATAATCCGTCCCCAGTTCGCATCCGCACCGAATATCGCAGTCTTCACTAGACTTGAGCCTACAACGGTCTTCGCAATGACACTTGCCGAACTATCGCTTACGGCTCCTTGAACGACAACTTCAACTAGTCTAGTAGCCCCTTCACCATCACGTGCAATCGCCATGGCTAGCTTCTGACAGACATATGTGAATGCCTCAGCAAAAGCATCCCAGTCAGGATGAGACGTATTCAGTTCGTTATGGTCAGCAAGTCCACTAGCCATCGTAATTAGCATGTCATTTGTACTTGTATCCCCATCTACGGTAATCATATTGAACGTCAGATCTGTAGCTTGTCGCATCAATTGTTGCAGTGCCACTTGTTCAATATTCGCGTCTGTCGTCATAAAAGCTAGCATCGTGGCCATATTGGGATGAATCATCCCTGACCCCTTAGCAGCTCCGGCAATTACGACCTCATTGCCATCGACTAAGACAGACACACAAGCTTCTTTCTTCACTAAGTCCGTGGTAAGAATGGCTTGTGTGAAATCTTCCGCTCCCACCGCACTGTTGCTCAGTCGCGCAGGCAATGCCGCAATGCCTGCGTTCACGCAGTCCATCTTGAGTAGCTCACCGATCACGCCTGTCGATGCGACAGCCACATCTTGCTCCGCTACGCCAAGGTGACTCGCCATCGCTGCACGCATAGCATATGCATCGGCCTCGCCTTGCTCGCCTGTGCATGCATTGGCGTTGCCGCTATTCACTACGACGGCTCTCAACTTGCCGTCGACAAGACTCTCGCGGCTCACTTTCAGTGGAGCCGCTTGAAACACGCTGGTGGTATACACAGCCGCCGCTGTGGCATCCACCTCACATAGGATTGCGCCGATATCATGGCGCTCCGTCTTCTTTAATCCGCAGTGGACACCGCCTGCGGAGAAACCCTTCGGTGTTATAATTGAACCGCCATCTATAGCGGTAAAATTCTCTTTTTCCATAGTTGATTGCCTCTACTTATGGATACACAGGTGTGTAACGTAAGCCGAGATCTTCCTCCCATCCCATCATCAGGTTCAAATTCTGAATCGCTTGGCCCGAAGCACCCTTCACGATATTATCAATCACTGAAATAATCGTAATTCTTCCTGTTCGATCATCTAGGAGAAGTCCCATATCACAAAAATTAGATCCCGTTACTTCTTTCGTCGCAGGCCATACCCCTTCGTCTCGAACTCTCACAAATGGGCGACCCTCGTAATACTGACGGTACAAATCAACAAAATCCGCCTGACTATGTTCCCCTATGACTTTGGCATACATCGTACTCATAATGCCTCGTGTCATTGGTGTCAGATGCGTCGTAAACGTGACCATAACCTTCTCACCTGTCAGCTCACTTAACACTTGCTCTATTTCAGGAATATGCTGATGCCTATTCACTTTATATGCTCGAAGATTCTCATTTATCTCTGCGTAATGTACGGTTAGGTTTGTTCCACGTCCCGCTCCAGATACACCCGATTTAGCATCAATAATAATAGTCGATGGATCGATCCACCCTGCAACGATTGCAGGAACAAGGCCCAGTAGCGTAGCTGTCGCGAAACATCCCGGATTAGAAATAAAGTCCTTACCTACCACTTCTTCACCAAATACTTCACTCAGTCCGTATACAGCCTGTTCAACGTAGCGTGGATCCGCTGCTGGATGTTTATACCACTGCTCGTATGTTTCTCCATCTTTTATACGAAAATCGCCCGATAAATCAATCACCTTAAGCCCTGCCTGAAGTAGCTGAGGAACCAGCGGAGTACTAATGCCAGATGGTGTAGCCGTAAATACAACGTCAGCCTTCTGCGCTATACTCTGTATGTCGAGATCATCCAGATCTTGATTAATAATATTCGTTAAATGTGGAAAGCCCTTATTAATGGGAACTCCCGCACTTGAAGTTGAAATGACAGAGGTAATATCCACATGAGGATGCCCCTGTAACAAACGAATTAATTCTACTCCACCGTATCCTGTAGAACCAACGATGGCCACTCTTACCTTAGAATCTACTGTCATTATCCCCTGTTCCCCTCTCCAACCTCACTTGATCGATACCATTCATAATTATGTATTATTATACGTCCGAGTAAATATAAATACAATACCTTATGACTATTCTTCAAGAGATTCCGCTCATTCATCCCATTCTATAATGCTCTAGTGAACCCTTCTCCAAGAACCTCATGTGCATCACTAATAATGACAAAAGCACCCGGGTCAACGGATTGAACCAACGTCTTCAATCGTGTTACTTCATTCTGTCCTACAACAACCATTAGAACCGTCCGATTATCTCCCGTGTATCCTCCTTGGCCATTGAGTTTAGTTAATCCACGATCTAGATCATTCAGAATGACTTGGGTAAGCTCATCTGTATAATCTGAGATAATATACGCGACCTTCGTATAATTAAATCCTAACTCTACCGCATCTATGACTTTTCCAGTTACATAAAGGGCAACTAGGGCATACAAAGCCTGTTCCATAGACATAACAAACGCGGCTAGTATAATAACTGTGGCATCTAATAACACTACGCATAAAGAGAAACTAAGACCGCTTAACTTCTGAATCACCTGAGCTAGAATCGTCAGCCCTCCCGTAGATCCTCTTCCACGAAATACAAGTCCAATTCCGAGTCCAACGCAGATTCCACCATATATAGAAGCAAGTAAAGGATTCGCAGTTGGAATAGGCCAGTCCTTTGTAAGGAATACAAATAAAGGCAAGACCACGCTTCCTAATAAAGAACGAATACCATAGTTAGTACCTAATAACAGGAAACCCAGTATAAATAAAGGAATATTCAAAGCCCATTGCGTAAATGCAGGTTCTAATCCTAACCATGATTGGGCTAGAACGGATAGCCCGGATACTCCTCCTGAAGCAATCCCATTCGGTAGAAAAAACAGATTAAATCCTATGGATATAATCAAAGACCCGATAATAATGAATAAAGTGTCTATCATATGCCTTACTGGACCCTTCAAGGGAATCAAATTCCGAAATTTCCGATCACGTGTTTGTTGTGCCATTCTATGTTGTTCTCCTCTCAATTTTAACTCCCATATACTCTGATATGTTACTTATGAAACTGTTCTTATCCGCAAAAAATTCCTACACGTATAGCGTGTAGGAATTCCAATATGATTATTCACTTTCTACAACTTTAAGTTGACTACGTAAATACCCATCGATAAATAGATTGATATCCCCATCCATTACTGCACCAATGTTCCCCGTCTCTACGGAAGTACGGTGATCCTTTACCATACTATAGGGATGGAATACATAGGAGCGAATCTGGCTACCCCACGCAATTTCCGATTGTTCCCCTCGGATTTCAGCCAACTCTTTGCGTTGTTCCTCGAGCTTACGTTCTACTAACTTTGAACGAAGGGCTGTCATTGCCCAAGCTCTATTCTTAATCTGAGAACGTTCGGCCTGGCTTGTTACAACCACTCCAGAAGGAATATGCGTTATTCGTACTGCAGAATCCGTTGTATTGATATGCTGTCCGCCTGCACCTGTGGCACGATAGGTATCAATCTTCAAATCCTCTGTGCGAATCTCTACATCAGCATCCTCTGTGATCTCAGGAACCACATCACATGATACGAATGAGGTGTGGCGTCTTCCTGAAGAATCGAATGGTGAAATGCGAACTAGCCGATGAACACCTTTCTCCGCTTTCAGGTAACCATAAGCATTGAAGCCTTTGATCAAAAGAGTAACACTCTTAATACCCGCTTCATCACCCGCTTGATAGTCCATCGTTTCAACTTTGAATCCACGTTTATCTGCCCAACGGGTATACATTCGGAGTAACATCTCTCCCCAGTCTTGCGACTCCGTCCCCCCTGCACCAGGATGAAGTTCTAGAATGGCATTCATTTTATCGTAAGGCTCGCTCAGGAGCAGCCCTAGTTCGAATTCATCTAACTTTTTCTTAAGACTCTCCGTAGAATCTGCAATCTCAGCAAATAACGATTCTTCTTCCTCTTCATCTGCAAGTTCAGCCATCATCTCGACATCATCGAACTCGCGTTGAAGCTTCTCGTATTCATCTATGGAAGACTTCACACCATTTAGCTCAGCTATTAATGCTTGAGCCTTGTCACTGTCATCCCAGAAATCAGGTGCGGACATCTTTTCCTCAAAGTTCGATATCATCTCTTGCTTAAGATCTAAGTCAAAGAGACCCCCTAAGATTGGTAAGTTTCGTACTCATTTCACGTAAGTCATGCTTTATGTTCGGATCGATCATAATGTTCTCGTCACCTCTTCATCAAGTAGAACAGCTAAGTGTTCTTTATTATCACAAACTCCCTCAAACCAGAAGGCACCAGTTCATATAACCATATCTCCCGTGGAGAATGATCTCAACTGTAGAACCTCCTTAGCTTAAGGGAGTTATTAAGTGCACTTCACTCCATCATTTGGGGTAAATTCACTTTTCTTAAGATTGTTGTCCATGACATTGTTTGAATTTCTTACCACTACCACATGGACATGGATCGTTACGTCCAATCTGCTGACCGACATGAACAGGGTTCTTCTCGGCAGGTTCACCATTTGTTGATACTTTCTTCTCATCAACAACGGATTGACGCTCTTGATTACCTTCAATTTGTGCCTTCATAATGTAAGTTGCGACTTCTTCTTGAATGTTCGCAGTCATCTCATTAAACATTTCGAAGCCTTCAAATTGATATTCACGTAATGGATCTGTACCGCCATAAGCGCGTAAATGAATCCCTTGACGAAGCTGATCCATGGCATCAATATGACCCATCCACTTACTGTCTACAGAACGAAGCACGATTACTTTCTCGAACTCACGTACTAATTCAGCACCGATACGCTCTTCACGTTCATTATATTTAGCTTCAACAAGGTTAAATATATAATCAACGATTTCTTCTAATTCCTTGCCCCATAGGTCATCACGAGTAATAGAGTCAACGTCCAATAACTTACTATTCACGTAATCTGCTACCTCTTGAAGCTCCCAGTTCTCAGGAATATCATCCACACAATGTGCAGCCACTACGCGGTCTACAACATTTTTAAGCATTTCCATAACGATCTGCTTAATATTCTCAGACTCAAGAATCTCGCGACGTTGCTTGTAGATGATCTCACGTTGTTGGTTCATGACGTCATCATATTGTAGTACGTTCTTCCGCGCATCAAAGTTGTTTCCTTCGACACGTTTCTGAGCGGATTCCACAGCACGTGTTATCATCTTACTCTCGATTGGTTGATCTTCTTCAAATCCAAGACGATCCATCATATTCAGAACATTGTCAGCACCGAAACGTTTCATTAATTCATCACCAAGTGATAAATAGAACTGAGTAGAACCAGGATCACCCTGACGTCCAGCACGTCCACGAAGCTGATTATCAATACGACGAGATTCATGACGTTCTGTACCTATAATATGCAATCCACCAACTTCTGACACGCCATCACCCAACACAATATCAGTACCACGGCCTGCCATGTTCGTGGCAATCGTTACCGTACCCGCTTGGCCTGCTTGTGAGACGATTTCTGCTTCTTCGGCATGGTATTTAGCATTTAGAACGCGGTGCTTAACGCCTTTGCGTTTCAACATTTCAGAGACCAGCTCTGAATTCTCGATAGATATCGTACCTACCAATACAGGCTGGTTCTTCTTATGCCGTTCAGTAATCTCCTCAACAACCGCTGTAAATTTGCCCTTCTCGCTCTTATACACGATATCTGGCATATCTTGACGTTGATTGGGCTTATTCGTTGGCACTTGAAGAACTTCCAAACCATAGATCTTCTTAAATTCTTCTTCTTCTGTCTTCGCTGTACCTGTCATACCCGCTAACTTACGATACATACGGAAATAGTTCTGGAACGTAATCGTAGCAAGCGTCATACTTTCGTTCTGTACTTCCAAACCTTCCTTAGCTTCGATCGCTTGATGCAATCCATCACTATAACGACGACCTGCCATTAGGCGCCCTGTGAACTCGTCAACAATCATAACTTCTTCTTCAGCTACAACGTAGTCGACATCCAGACGCATAATCACATTTGCCTTCAAAGCTTGTACAATATGATGATTCAGCGTTACATTAGCGTGATCATATAGGTTCTCAATACCGAAAGCCTTCTCCGCTTTTGCTGCTCCTTTTTCAGTAAGAGCAACGGACTTCACCTTAATGTCCACAGTATAGTCTTCTTCTGCCACCAGACGCTTCACGAAGCGATCTGCCGCATAATAGAGCTCCGTTGACTTCTCAGCTTGTCCTGAGATAATTAGAGGCGTACGAGCCTCATCAACGAGGATTGAATCCACTTCATCTATAATACAGAAGTAGAGTGGACGTTGTACCATTTGCTCTTTGTAAAGCACCATATTATCACGTAGGTAATCGAAGCCGAACTCATTATTCGTACCATAAGTAATATCACAAGCATAAGCTTGTTGTTTCTCCGCATGGTCCATGCCGTTCAAGTTAACCCCGACCGTCATACCTAAAAATTCATATATAATTCCCATTTGTTGGCTATCCCGTTGTGCTAGATAATCATTAACTGTGACTACATGCACACCTTGGTCCAACAAAGCATTCAAATACACAGGAAGTGTACCTACGAGTGTCTTACCTTCACCCGTTTTCATCTCTGCAATTCTGCCCTCATGAAGTGCAACGCCTCCGATTAACTGTACATCGAAGTGCCGCATGTTAAGCACACGCTTAGACGCCTCACGCACAGTAGCAAATGCTTCAGGAAGCAATTCATCTATGGTTTCACCTTTCTCAAGACGAGCACGGAATTCCTCTGTCTTACTTTTCAGTTGTTCATCCGAGAGTGCCACATATTCTGGTTCCATTTGGTTGATTAGTTCGACCGTCTTCATAAGACGTTTGACATCACGTTCGTTGGTGTCGCCGAAGATTTTTTTGACAAGTCCTAGCATGGTTAACCCCTTTCGTTTGATACAGATGGTAGAACCAACTTCATAACTCCGAGGGTTAATAATGAAATTGATTCCTTAATGATTGTGTTTGCATAAATTGTAACAGTTTGCAAGAGATGCCGCAACACTGAGCGTCTCTTATTTACAGCTAATTTCATATCTCTACCTATTATAGGATGTTCTGAACGATGTGTTTCCTAAGTGTTATTACCATTTATACTATCTCGTTTTGTAGATAGTATCTATATATACGCACAAAGAGCCCTATCCGTTGCACGGATAGGAGCTCCATTTCAATAACTTTTCATATTTAGAGAATGATTCAAGTCAATGTAGCCATTAATATCTAGCCATATGATATTCACATCTAGTTAATCTTGCTCAATCAGGCCGTACTTACCATCATCACGCTTGTATACAACATTTACGGTCTTACTGTCAATATTAGAGAATACAAAGAAATTATGTCCAACCATATTCATTTGCAATATAGCTTCTTCGACATCCATAGGCTTCAGGAAGAAACGCTTCGTACGAACTACTTCTAATTCGTCCTCGATCTCGCCACTTACGATTGAACCCGCTGCACCTGAACCTTCAGTGAATAACGTCTTCAAACTTCCTTCTTGACGGAACTTACGATTAAGCTTCGTCTTATGCTTACGAATCTGACGTTCTAGCTTGTCCACGACCGCATCAATGGATGAATACATATCATCACTACGATCTTCTGCACGAAGCATCACGCCTGGCAATGGGATAGTTACCTCCACGGTGTGTAATCCTCGAATGACACTCAGAGTAACATATCCTTCTGAAGTAGTGGGTGCATCGAAATACTTCTCAAGTCGATTGAGCTTCTTATCAACATACTCTTTCAAAGCATCTGTCACTTCAATTTGTTGACCTCGAATACTGTAATTCATAAGGCACTCCTCCTTTGCAACACCATTATATCACTTTGTTAACGTCAAGTAAAAAGGTAATTCGGTGAATATTATCAACGATGTAAACTCTTACATTCTACCTTCAGAAATCTAGTGAACCAACAATATTAACCCTCGCTACCCTGCGTGGTTAAAGGTACGTTTGATAGAGCTATAGGACGGTTAATCTCGAATATTAACAAAGATTAATCACCTTAAGGGTTATTCTTATTTAACCAATATAGGCTAGAAAGAAACTGGATAATAATGACATATTATATGTGGCGATAGGGAATAAATAAAGACCCTGGAGATCTCCAGGGTCTGAATGTTATTAGTTCAGTAAAAAGCATTGATCCAACTATTATTAAGTCGGCTTAGGCCTAATAGATTATAATTTGATTACGTTAGCAGCTTGTGGTCCACGAGCGCCATCAACAACATCAAACTCAACAGCTTGACCTTCATCTAATGATTTGAAACCGTCTGTTTGAATTGCGGAGAAATGTACGAATACATCGCCACCATCGTCAGTTTCCAAGAAGCCATACCCTTTTTCTGCATTAAACCATTTTACTTTCCCTTGCATAAATAAACATTCCCTTCGTTTTGAAAAATGAAGTAAGCAAGCGCTTACTTTTAAGAATATAGCACCTACTGGGTGAGATTGTCAATTAATAAAAATTACACGATGGAATCATCCTTCATGTTCTGTTTGACTTCTCGAACGGCATCATGTCTCCATTCCTACTAGGGCGAAAACCATAACTTATGTTCTGAGAATTGTGGATCGAACATGGGATTCAATACTTGGGCAATCTTAATCCCCATGCTGGGCGTACTAAATATAGACCCTGGGCTTCTCAGAATTAATATAATTCACTTATTCTTTCAACAATGTAGTAATATGAGCCATTGAATCAGTCCCATTCTGTTGGATACGTTTGGAAATTGAATTCAAATAAGTTTGATTATGTTCGGTACCGCGCACAAATGACTGAATCACTTTAATTGCCAAATCTGGATTCAATCCATTATAGAACCCCGAAATTCCAACTAAATGTATTCTTAACATCGAATACAGTATTGACATTCTTGTAAATTGACTAAATACATTACTACTCTCGTTTACATTAGGGAACAAACTCTCGAATATATAATTAACTAAATAATTTTCTAAGATGTATCCATAGCTATTCATAAAAGGTTTATAGAATTCATTAAGATTATCATTGTACTTTTGTGTCAATACTTTCAGATCTACTTGATCTTGGACTTCAAATCCTGCTAGCATTTCTGAATAACATTCATTATATCTAAGTGTAATTCCACCAGATTTGATACGCTCTTGTATTAGTCCTACTACAAGTTGAACTTGAAGTTCAGTATTGATTTGGATTTGTGCAAGACTACTTATAAATATTGGAGTGCTTATCTTAATTTTGTACTCTTCTATTAGAGCTGGTACACGCTCGAATTGTTGTTCTTGTAATAGAATTTGCAATCTATTTATAAAGAGGCCTAAAAAGATCATACGATCACTTAAGTGAAGATTTCTATTTTGAATAATTTCAATAGTAAACACACGCAAATCCCAGAATAAATACTCTCCATTATCCAACCTCGATGTATCTAGATTATTTCTAATTCCCAAACCAGAATTCATATCATATTCCATATGTTCAAATTCAATACCCTCTGAATTTAAGAGCGCTAATCTAGCAATTTCAGGACATGACAACTTAGCTGACATTTCGAGTGTTTTACCCACCTTATTAATGGCTCGGGGGTAGGTAGTACATGTCGAAGATAGTAATTGTTCGCCTAGTTCCGCTTGAATCCCACATAAACCGCTCTCTTCCAACATGGGACAACGACCTTTACTATCCATAATAAAATGAGCATAATTATTGATATTTCCCGTTTCATTTTTAACACGCTTCATGGATTTATTCAACTTGTTACTCAATACTGGATGCCTAAGGCTTTTATAATTTTTGTAAGTCTTTTTATCCAACGTTACGACCCATCCAACACAGCAACTGTCTTCACATGCTGAACCAATACAAGTAAATGATTTCATATATGTCGGTATAAGAACTTCTTGTTTCAACAATATCACTCCTGCACTTTAATAAATTTAAACAAAAGGACCAAAAGCCCCACATAAAATTAACAAAAAGTTTAAATATATTGATATCTAATCATCCATTATTAAACTTTATGATATATTCATATTAAAATAGCGCTCAGAAACGCTAGTTTTATTTATCTTACAGGTGTTAGACCCACTATCATCTCTAAAAACAACCGTATGATCAGGAATGTTGCGTTCATAAACAGATGCACCATTGCCAACAGACACATAATTCCCTACTGAACAATCACCTATAATTGACGCATATGGTAGCAACGATACACCCTTACCAAGGGTAGGATATCTTCCTTTTTGTGCGCCAACTGTACTCCCCTGAAATGCTACCAAATAATCAGAGTATTTCGCTCTACCTAAAATCGTTCCCACCGTGTGTAACAGCACGAAGATATCAGGAAGTTCTGTATCATACATACAACTAAATCCATGGAGAGACTTGTTTAAATAAAACAATTTGTTAGCCAATTGCTGATCGTCTTGCATACTCCATACGCTGTTAGATAGAAACCATAAGAACACACAATATTGATCAGAATGTAAATGGTTCAGATAAGGAAGGCCATTAATATTATAAGCACCTAGACTAACATGACGGAAACAATGTTCCGTCCTTTGTATTGCATAATCAAATGCCTGTTCTTCAACACAGAAATCTGCCCTAATGTTATCAGGGAAGAAATGATTGATCTGCCTAGATACGTACGTTTTAAAATCGTTTAAAGAAAGAGAAAGTTCCATTACAGAACATCACAACCTCTCACTACTATTCTTCCACCATTGAATCGTTTTGTTCATCCCAGTATACAAGTCAACCTTAGGTTTCCAACCTAAAGATTGAATTTTGGAAATATCCCCTTGTACTAGTGGAGCTTGAAGATTTCCTTCCTTCACAGCACCAGGCAATATAAGATGTGACTTACCAAATTGATGAGCTATATGATTCACTAAATCAATAACCCGAATGGCTTGTCCAGAGGCTATATTGTAAATTCCCTCTTCATTACTTTTTAATAATTCATTTATAGCCTCGGCTGCGTCTTCGACATATAAAAAATCCCTCATCTGCGTTCCTTCTGTACATTTAGCCGTTTCGTCCTTCAGTAAGGATCGAATAATAGATGGTACTAGTCTAGATTCGGGCTCCATTGGCCCATATAAGAAGAATAGTCTTGCCCATCCAAGGCTCAAGCCCGTATGCTGTGCTAAATGAAATAACAAGGATCTCGTATAATTTTTACATGCTGAATAGGGCATATCATATGAATTAGATTCGTCGTCTTCTTTTAAAACTCCATGATCCCACTGATACTCTGCACATGTACCTGCCACTACAGCTCTTATGCCACCATTGGATACGAAATTTCGAAACAAACATAACGTTGCTTCTATCCATTGATAATTGCTTAAGGATGTGACATATTTCCCTGGTCTTGCATCCCATGCTAAGTGAATCAAATGGGAAGGTTGAACCTCTTGCATACACTTTTCAATATCTCTCTGATTAAACAAATCAACCGAATGCCAAATCACTGATTCAGATTCAACATTGGCCCCATATCTAGACAATGCATGAATTTCAAAATCCTCTTTTTTAAGAGTATCAATAACGTGATTGCCGATGAACCCACTAGCCCCAGTAACTATTACCTTTTTCATATCACAAATCCCTGAAAATCTCTATCTTTAGTTGATATTACCTCGCATGATAGAGGCCATTCAATGTTAAACACAGGATCATTCCAATGCACTCCTCTTGAAGAAGAAGCATTATAAATCTGACTCATATGATAAAAAACTTCAGTCTTATCCTCTAATGTTTGAAAACCGTGAGCGAAGCCCTCAGGTACATACAGCATTCGACCATTATTTTCATTCAATTCGACAGCATACCACTTCAGATATGTATTCGATAAGGGACGTAAATCAATAATAACATCATAAATTGCCCCTCTTGTACACCTGATCAATTTTGTCTCTTCAAAAGGACTTACTTGGTAATGCATACCCCTTACCGTACCTCGTCGGATATTATAAGAGACATTACACTGCACAAAATCATTTACCAATCCATGAGTTATGAATTCATCCTTACAAAACGTTCGTGCAAAGAATCCTCTTTCATCATGGTGCGGTTCTGCATCAATTACATATGCCCCTCTTAGCGGAGTTTCTAGAAACTTCATTCGATCACCGTCACTTCAGGTACTGGAACTATCCACTTGCCGCCCCATTCCCGAATAAACGAAGTCTGCTCCATAATCTCTTCTTTCAAATTCCATGGAAGAATAAAGATATAGTCGGGTTTAGTCTCTTTCAACTGTTCGGGAGAATACACTGGAATTCTTGATCCGGGCAGAAAGGTTCCTTGCTTATATGGACTTCGATCCACCGTATAATCCAAATAGTCACGATCAATACCACAATAATTAATCAGGGTATTTCCCTTAGCTGGCGCACCGTACCCAGCGATGGTATGTCCCTTTTCTTTCATATCAATCAGGAAGCTCATAATCTGTCTTTTTAATTGGACAGCATCGTTATGAAATCCATTGTACATTTCAATATTACTCATACCAAATAACGTTTCTTTTTCTAATAATGTATCAACAGTTTGACTTACTTGTAAATCGTTATTATTGGAATGACATGCAAAAATTCGCAAAGATCCACCGTGCGTCTCTAGCTGCTCAACATCATAGATTGAAAGGTTGTGACTCTTAAATAATTGACAGACGGTTGTCAGAGATAAATAAGAGTAATGTTCGTGATATATTGTATCAAACTGATTATGTTCTATTAGTTGAAGTAAGTGAGGGAATTCCATCGTTATCGTACCCTGTGGTTTTAAAAGAATCTTCATCCCTTCAACAAAGTCGTTTAAATCTGGAACATGTGCAAGTACGTTATTCCCAAGTAAGAGGTCTGCACTTTTCCCCTTTTCTTTCAATGCTGTTGCCAATGTAGTTCCGAAAAAGTCCACCGTCGTATCGATTCCTTTCTCGATCGCAGCTTTCGCAACATTAGCGGCAGGTTCAATTCCTAGCACAGAAATACCTTTTTCTTTAAAGTACTGTAATAAGTAACCATCATTGCTTGCGATTTCAACTACTTGTTGATCCTTCGTGTAATTAAATCGATCTACCATGGTCTCAACATATTTACGGCAATGGTTAAGCCAGCTATCGGAATAGCTGCTAAAATAGGCGTAATCGCTAAATATATGTTCTGGAGACTCGAAATCCTCCACCTGAACTAAAAAGCAATGCTCGCAAACATAAGTTCTTAATGGATACATATGCTCCATTTGGCTTTCAGACTTCACATACGAATTGGCTAATGGTGAAACTCCCAAATCCAGAAAAACAGTACTTAGTTCTGTACCGCAAAAACGGCATGTTCCAGTTGACATTCTCTCATATCCCCTTAATGAGCAAAAATTCTAGAAGATTTTATAATTTCATATTGACGTATTTGTTTTAAAGTTACATCATCTACACGATTACTCATATAGTTAGAATACCATTCCATTGTCCATTCGATAGATTGGGATACAGGTAATTGTATCCCCCACTTCAACAGTTCTATAGCTTTATCGCTGTTTAGGACTAGACATGACGCTTCATAAGGCTGCGTGTTCGTTTCATATTCTACGTTCAGCTGTGCCCCGAGATATTTGTTACATTCACCAATCAGTTGTGCAACGGATATATTAGAGGACTCCCCAGGGCCAAAATTCCAAGCTCCCGCGTACTCTTCTCCCGATTCCCACATTTTTTGGGCAAGTAACAAATATCCATTCAAACAATCTAAGACATGCTGCCAAGGTCGAATTGCTTGAGGATATCTAATATTTAAGGGCTTATTATTGATAACCGAGCGAATGACATCTGGAATAATACGATCTACTGCCCAGTCTCCCCCACCTATTACATTACCTGCTCTTGCAGATGATAACAATTTACCACTAGTAGAGTAGAATGATCTTTCATAGGCTGACGTAACAAGTTCTGAGCAGCCCTTACTAGCACTATAGGGATCAGATCCTCCCATAGAATCATGTTCAACAAACCCTCGCAAGGAATTATTATTGTTCTCGTAGCATTTATCCGTCGTAACATTAATAACAACTTGAACGGATTCAGTATTCCTAGCTACCTCTAATAAATGCACCGTTCCCATAACATTAACCGAGAACGTTGCAATCGGATCTAAATATGACTCTCTTACTAATGGTTGTGCTGCGAGATGAAAGATAACTTCAGGTTGAATTCTTCCAATAAATGATTGTAACCGTTGATAATCTAATATATCACCGTATGTGGATTCCATATTTTTAGAGACATCTGCAATACCATATAAATTGGGCTCCGTCACAGGTGATAGACTGTATCCGTAAACATCCGCTCCTAAATACTGAAGCCACAATGCGAGCCAACTCCCTTTGAACCCGGTATGACCTGTAATGAGTACCTTTTTAGATTTCCAAAAGTCTTGATTCATTTATTCCCACACCTTCCAAGGAGCCTTTCCCTTTTCCCACATTTCTTCAAGTTTTGTCTTTTCCCTTAATGTATCCATGGGTTGCCAGAACCCCTCATGCATAAAGGCCGACAATTCTCCTGACTTAGCTAATTGCTCCATAGGCTCTTCTTCCCACGTGGTATTATCTCCACTGATTAAATCAAATACCTGTGGTTCTAGAACAAAGAATCCACCATTAATCCAATTACCATCGCCCATCGGTTTTTCTTGGAAACCAATAATTTTATCTTCTTGAAACTCAAATGCACCGAATCTTCCAGGGGGCCGCACTGTCGTTACAGTTGCAAGATGCCCCTTTTCCTTATGGAATTGCACGAGTTCTGATATATTAACGTCACTTAATCCATCTCCATATGTAAAACAGAACGTCTCATCACCAACATATGGTTGAACTCTCTTCAACCTCCCGCCGGTCAATGTATGCTCTCCTGTATCAACAAGAGTTACTTTCCAAGACTCTGAATTATTTTTATGTATTTTCATCTCATTCGTCCTGAAATCAAACGTTACATCTGATGTATGCATATAATAATTAGCGAAAAATTCCTTTATAAGATAGCCTTTGTAACCCAAACATATAATAAAGTCGTTTATTCCATAAGTAGAATATATTTTCATAATGTGCCAAAGCATTGGGGCTCCACCAATTTCCACCATAGGCTTAGGTTTCAACACAGTTTCTTCGCTCAATCTTGTGCCTAATCCACCAGCCAAAATTACCGCTTTCATCTGTTATACATCCTTTCGAACGATAATTTCCAACTCAACCTTGTTTGAGCTAAACTCTATGGCTTTGCAATAGGCAAACGCTATCCCCTGCAATTTAAGTAAAGCAATATGCTTATTCATAATAGTCTCATCAAAATCAGAATAGCTAATGCTTAGTGCTAATTGCCCACCATGACTTAACAATGCAATCAATTGCTTTATACTCTGAGGGTTATTATTCAAATGTTCTGAGTCAGATTCAAAAATAATATAGTCAAAGGATTTGCCATTTAGTTTCACTTCAACTTGATCAATTTCCGCCTGAATGACTTGGTCTGAAACGGTCACAATGTCATCCAAATACTTCTTATTAATGCAGTAACTTGTAATATCAACGTTCTCTATACCTTTTTCCTTCAGCATGTTTTTCAATTGTAATGGATTACCACCACATTTAGTATGCACACCTAGAATTGAAGCATTGACACTTCCCAAATCAATAGAGATTTCATTAAGAATTCTTGGATTAAACACAGCATCTGACCATGCATCTAATCCATATTTTTTAATGAATATATCTCTACTCACATTCATTGAATTATTATTAATCTGGTCATCACGAACTGTGACCGATCCAAAGTGGTACGTAAACGTATCCTTACAATAAACCAACTTATATCCTAATCTTCGAATACGAAAACTAATATCATCATCAGAGAACTCTCCATAATAAAACTGAGGATCATAATAGTCAATTTGTTTAAGTAGCTCTGTTTTGACCATTAATACACATGGAAGGAGTCTTACTCGTTCTTCCCATTTACGTGGATCTGAATGATTATAGCTTTCCGCGAATTCTAGCATCTCTTCTAAATTATTATATTCTCCATTAATTTGCTGTAGATTGCTTATTGTACTTGCTCCAGGAGATACGTATCCTATTTTTTCGTCCGATTCTATGCATATTAATAAATTCTCTAACCATCGAGGTGTAAAAATAAAGTCATTACATACACAGGCTGTATATTTACCCTCTGCCACTTTCATTCCTTCATTAAATCCATTAACCACTCCTACATTTTTTATCAAATGAAGGGGTTTGACCTGAGATAATGAGTCAAAATAATCTCTAGTTCCATCCGTAGAACCATTATTGACTACAATTAACTCATAGCTAATATTTTTAGTATAAGTTAAGATACTTTCTATACATAATTTGGTATAATCCAATTTATTATAGGCTAGGACTACAATACTAACTAATGGCTTCTGAGCTAATGAAATCTGATGTCTATTCTCATTAATGAACTGTTCTATCAAACTTAGGAGTTCAACATCTTTAGTTGAGGATGCTACCTTTCCAAAATAATAATTAGATTGGATAAAATTATTACGTAACTTGTTAATAAAACCAAGGTTGAACAGTAAATCATCATATTCCGAATCGATACGTAGCCCTTCTAACAAATAATCCTCAGCTTCTTGCAGATTATTTTCTGCTACAGCTATAGATGCTTTGATCGTATATGTTTCAACATCTTTAACTAAAGGGCTCATCTGTTCTAATTCTGTCATTAACCTCTTGGCCTCATCGAGACTACCCATTTGAATAAGATCTTGAATTCTCTGTTTCATACTCTAATTTTCTCCATTCTTTAATTAATAACATTAGTCATTGTGATTATTACTAAATCACAATAATCATCTAGTATAATTTCACACGTTCACGTTACATTCTGAAAACATTAAATATTTCAAATCGTAGACTATATACTTAATATCGGTATTTTCATCCTAAAAATAAAGTTACAAAAAACGGATAATCCTCTATCTAATGATAGTGGATTATCCTTAGTCTTTAGCAGTCGTTTAACTTCGTTCTTGCCCATTCTGATGCAGGCTTCATCAGACTCATACGTTTCAAATACGCTTTTTGAATATCTCTATCATCTACGATCATTGCGATCCTATATATCTTATATAGTAATTCAAAACTAGAATGATGTTGCTCAGACTCTAAATAATATTGATATCCATCTCCATACATCTCCATACGAGTTAATATATCTCCTGTTAATTCATATACGATAGCTTTATCCGTTTTATCATCAGGTTCTAATATCCCCTGCAGTGCAAGCTCATTAAATTGAAATTTAAATAGCATTTTCGACAATTCATAGCGTAGCATAGGTACTTGCACTTGAGTAATCATATATTCAATCACATCATACTTGCGGAGCATTAATAAATCGTGACATAAGTTTATATACAATTGTCTTAAATCGTCATGTAAGTCTGCTTCTATAATCAATTCTCTTTTTATTAATTTCTTAAGTATTTGTTTGTCTTTCTCATGCAGGTTGAAATGAACGATACATTCTTCGAAGAATGTTACATCTTCTCCGACAACAGCTACAAATACAATATCACGTTGATTTCCATCTTTAATCGAAGTGCAAGATGACCACATTGCTTTCGCAGATTCCAAATTTCCTTCCACTTGCATGATCCATGCACAAAGATCATCATCAAACTCTTGAGTGATAAATTTGGATAGATTTATAAATAAAGGGTTTCTATAAAGATATAGAAACTGCATTAGGATATTGGCTTCATCTGCTGATTCAAAGGGATAAATAGCTTGTAGATGTTGCAGAACATCTACGGGATCAGCATTTAGGAATAAATCAAAGAAAATTCTCAAAGATGCTGGGTGCATCCTATTTTGATTCAATCCTGCAATAATATGATCTCGTGCCTTCTCTGGTTGATTATACTTCAAATAGATCTCCGACAGATACGCGTGTGTTAAGTAAGAACCTACACCTTCTACTGTGGACAGTAAATCGTCTGTTACTTCACCCAGTTCCAAGCATTGGATGAATACTAATTCTGCATCCTGAAAGTAACCAATATCATAATATATCACCCCAAGCTGATAGAATAAGTCTGTATAAGTTGGATATACCGTTGACGAATCCTTTAGCACTCTTATGGCTTCATTGTAGCTTCTCAATTTCACTAAACACTGAGCTAAATTAATAATTAGACTCGGGGCAAATGTAGTATTAGGATTCAGCTTATAAGACTTTCTAAATGCCTTCACTGCTTTATCATACTCATGAATGGATTTATATTGGATTCCCAGATTATAATAACCGAATGATGTAGGATTATCCTTCAACTCGTCTTGAATAATCCCCATATTCCTTTCATTCTTACTTTTACTTTGAATAACGTCATCTTGATACCCATCATGATTAATAAAGACCAGTAATATTTCCCCTTTAGCCTTAGGAAACTCTCTTGTATTAATCTGTTCATGCAATGCTCCAATATATCTGAATCCAATTGTATTGGAGAACAATCTGATAAATGAATGTGTATAGACTACTGCAGGTTTTATTAAATTCCGTACTCTCAAGAAATAATACTCTTTCGACAATACTTCGAGCATCAAACTCTTGCTCTCATCCTCTAAATATTCATCGGCATCCAATACAAGGATATAATCACATGTCGCATGCTGAATAGCAAAATTCCGAGCATCAGCGAAGTTATTGTTCCACTCATAATGAAAGACATTTGTTGTATATTGTCGTGCAATATCTAAGGTCCGATCTGTAGAACCTGTGTCTACAATAATGATCTCATCCACTATATCTCTAACACTATTTAGACATCTATCTAGTGATCTTTCTTCGTCCTTAACGATCATACACAGTGATATTGTTTGATATTTCATTTTAACTCATCCTTATACTGGTTTATCTTTGCAAGCGCTGGATCGAAGTTATATTCTGCACTTCTAGAATAATATTCGATAGCTAATTTAAGATTATTTGTTACCTCATAATAAACACCCAAATTATATAAAGCTCTATATGAACCTACGCCCTCTACCGTTTCATATGAATGATTGTTAACTTCTCCTAGATGAAGGCAATAATCAAACGTTTCTTTAATAGCTATAAATTTGCGGACGTCTTGTCTCTCAATTAATGAAACGCCATATAAAAAATATAAATCCGTAAAATCCGGGTAAAATTCAACTGCATCACTAATTAGGTTGTCCAGGAAATCATATTCTCTAAGGTTCATTAAACAATACCCGTATGATAGAAATACAGTTGACATGTACCTTGGCAATGAATCTAATTCCGATACCCTTTGGATCGTATCATCAAAGTAATGAATCGCTTCCTCGTAATTTTTGTTCACATAATAGGTCTGTCCCATTTGGAAACTTAAATACATCGAGTTAGGGTCTGATTCGATTTGTTTTCTTAGCAATATTAAGTTGCGTTCAATCTTTTCTTTCTTTTGTATCTCCATTTCATTGTATCCATAATGATGTAGAATAACTTCTGTTGATTGAATCACAGCAATGGGCTTATCTCTATAATATAACTGTTCATGAATTACACCGTTATAACGGTAATCTTCTGAATTAGGAAATAACCGAGTAATTCTTGAATTCACAGTTCTATGTTCATCTATTATACTTCGTATATTAACTGTCGCTGGTTCATTCGTTAGTCGTTCTGTATACTCCTCAAGAAACCTTACTGTAGCCTGATCCAAAGTCTCATCTGCGTCAATAACCAATATATAGGGTTCTGTCGCAATACGGATTGCATAGTTTCTAGCTTCCGCAAAGTTATCATTCCATTGATAATGATGAACTCTCAGCTTTTCTTCACCTACTATTTCAATCGTACGATCATTAGATCCTGTATCGACAACATTAATCTCCTTCACAACTTGTTTCAGTGACTGAATACATTTGGCAATGTGCTTCTCTTCATTTTTGACAATTATACAAGCAGATATCGGTAAATTCGTTATCATAATCATTCCCCACAGTAAATGTCTTTATAAAAAAGGGGGCCAGTTGGCCCCCCCTCTTAATATATCCTTACTTATACTCAAAGTTCAACGAAGCTACAGTTTGCTGGCCATCCGGATTAATTATATAGTAGGATACGATTCCTACTGTTCCAGCTGGAGTTTTGAATTTCAATCGAGTAGTATTCACAAATGTTGCTTCATATTCAACTCCTGCAAATACAATTTTTGCTCCAGATTTAAAATTCTTACCATCAATATACACGATAGTACCACCATTGGCTGTACCATAATTTGGAGATGCGCCTGTAAGAATAGGTGCAGGCACTGCTGGTGGAGCTTCATAAGTAAATATTGTTGTCGCAGACAGTCCCGCTGGATTAGTAATTTTTATCTCTACAGGTCCAGCAATAGAAGAAGCAGGAGTTATAAGTTTAATACGTGTAGAATTTACATATGTGTAACTTACTTCTACATTATTCATTGTAACCTTTAATTCTGAAGTGAAATAAGTTCCATCAATATATACAATTGTTCCTCCAGTCATTAGTCCAGAACTAGGTGTTATGAAACTCACAGTTGGTATATCTTCTAGATAAGTGAACCCACCCACAAGTGTAGAAGACTTCCCATCTGGATTAGTGATTGTCACATCTACTGGTCCTGTAACATCTACTGCTGGAACTTTAACTCTTACATTGGTTGCACTCTGATAAGACAATAATTGTAGCTGTTGTGAACCAATCATTACAGTCGCACCTTGTTGGAAGTCAGTTCCGAAGATGTTTAATGTATATCCACCGCGTTTATTTCCTTGATTAGGGTCAAGGCTTGTAATTACAGGGTCTGGATACACGGGTGGTGTATCATAACTGAATCCACCTACAAGAAGGCCTGATTTACCATCAGCATTCAGAACTTTAGCATCTACTGGTCCAGGCGTTGATCCAACTGGTGATTTCACCTTCAACCGTGTTGAGTTAACATAGGTTGCATTTAAGTCAACTTCATTCCCATCGATAATAAAATACATTTTAGTCTCCGAGTTAAAACCCGTACCATCCACATAAAGGATTGTTCCACCACCCAAAGGTCCATGTGCTGGACTTATCGCTGTTAAGGTTGGCGCTGGTTGTTCTGGTGGAGCATCATACGTAAAGGCATCTGCAAGTCTAAATGTTTGCCTATCAGGATTTACTACAGTCACACTAACTGTTTCTGGGGTAGCCCATGCTGGCGTCTTAAAGGTCAATCTTGAAGAGTCAACAAATTTTGATGGTACTTCTACTCCGTTACCTACAATAATGATAGCACCAGACACAAGATCCTTTCCGTCTAGATATACCGTAGTTTCACCTACCAACGGTCCGTTGCTAGGAGTAATTCCTGTAACTGTCGGTGGTGGTGGAGTGATGAAAGAAAAGGATTGTGGTAATACAGATTCTGTGCCATCTGCATTAACGACCTTAACATCTACCGTTTCATCTTGCGCCCAAGCAGGAGTTACAGCAGTCAATTTACTTGCGTTATTAAATACAACTGAACTCGCTTCAACACCATTAAAATACACTTTACTTGCTGATTCGAATAGTGAACCCGTTAATGTGACAGTTGTTCCCCCAGTTGTTTCTCCCTGATCTGGGGTAATCGATACTAATTTCACAGTCGGAGGTGCTTCATAAGTAAAGGCATCTACTAATGAAAGTTCCGTACCATCTGGGTTCTCAATTTTGACATCTACTATCCCAGGTGCTGCCCCTGCAGGCGTTATAGCAGATATAGAACCTGCTGTGTTGTAAGTAACCGTTGTTGAGTATTGGTCACCGACTTTCACCTTAACTCCTGGTAAGAAGTAGTTACCAGTAATCACCAATTTAGTTCCACCCGCAAGTGGTCCCATAACTGGCGATAAATTTGAAACCTCTGGTTGTGCATAATATGCAAAGTCAGCAGTCGCAGTTTGATTATCGGTATTAATAACCGACAAGGTAACATTACCTTGTGTACCAACTGGAGTAATTACCTTCAGTTCAGTATTACTAATATATGTTACATTACTCGAGAGGGTAGTTCCAAATTTAACCTGAGGGTTTGGTAAGAAATTCTCCCCTATAATTGTAACTTCTTCTCCTCCTGTAATAATGCCCTTGTTCGGTGTTACTGTAGTAATGATCGGTGCGGGATAACTCACTACCACATTAGCCGAAGGAATAATATAGCTATTGGTAGCTCCTGTATAATCTTTATAACTAATGTTAGAAGTCGAAGTGGTTACTGGATATGTTCCGTTTATACCACCTTGTTTTTGACGTATTTTATAATTAAATGACAGTGTGTCATTTTTCAACTCCAAGAAGTTCCATGTTAATGTATTTCCGTTCACAGTTGGCTTAGGTATATTGTTATCATAAGAACCTGGGACAATTTCGAACCCATCATTAACATTCTCAGTGACAACAACATCGTAAGCACTTGCCAAACCTATTTCTTTAACAATAGCTGCATAAATGTCTTTCAAACCTACTGAACCTAATACAAAATGATGATGCTGGGCTGTTGTAGCCATATTCTTCAACAGAATATTTGCTTCACTTGTATCTGGAACGGTATCTGCATTCAACAGTGCTATCGTATAAAATACAATTCCTGCATCTTTAGCTTGCTTAGCCTTCATCAATGTGTAATCGTAGGCATTTAATCCGGCTCCCTCTTCACCTTTACCTGCTACACCTTTAGCCTCACCATCAGTGAGCAGTACGATAACAGGCTGAGCTTCAGGACGATGATTAGCTAATAACTCCTTAGCCTTTTGAATCGCTTTTCCTGTTGAAGTATTTCCGGACGAATTCACAGTATCAACATAGGCTTTGGCACTTTGTGCATCAGCAGTTAGATCAAATGATTTGATCATATCGTCACTACTATAATCAACGATACCTACACGATGTGTTGTGAAATCCATCATGTCAATAAACCCTTTGGCAGCGGATTTGGCATTTGTCATTTTGTCGCCTGCCATACTTCCAGACTTATCGATGACAAGAATTACATCATTTGGTTTAATAACGTTAATCGGAGGAGTCCCTTGGACATTTAATGTAACCTCAGTTTCTCCACCTACTAATATATTTGCAGGATTAACAGTGGTAGAAGCTGACACATAGTCTGTCGCCGCCTCAGCAGGTGATAACGGTGTTAGACTGGCACTTATAACTAGTACTAATAGCATAATAAAAAACTTTTTAAACTTTTTCATACAAATCCTCCTATTTAGTATTTTCGATCATAAAAGTAAGAATCCGCGAAGATGGGAGCTTCATATTGTTGCGATACTTTAGAGGACATTACATGGGCTTGTTGCATTCGATTCATACTTGTACTCAATAAAGATTGCATAGATTCATTCAATTTAGACAAAACTCTCAGCATATCCTTTTCTGACTCACTATACTTTTTGTCTTCACTTGACTGCAGAATAAGATACAAACTCTCGACTTGAGCTTCTCTTTTTAGAAAAGCACTTCCATCTTCTCCCTGCAATATTTCCTCGTAGATATCCTTCAATTGTTGCATAATCTGAAAACGGTCCATATCAGCTTCCTTTGCCGCTCTTCGCAATATGAACAGCTTCCTTCCACGTCTCCGCAAATCCTCGGGCAAAATCTATAACTTGTTCCAACAACTCCGGATCCTTACTGATAATAAACGAATTCAGCTGAGACAAGTAGAACATATACAAATCACGAAGTTGTCCCGAAATTTCGTAATTAAAATTTAGAGTTCCAAGTAACTCATACAATATAGCTCTTGCTCCGTGGATTCGTTCTAACATCTCTTCCAGCTGATCTTTACTCAAATGTAATTTGGCCATATTCAATTTGCGATACAACTCTTCATATAATAGGAGGGTCAGTTCACCAGGACTTGCTGTTTCCACTTTTGTTTTGATATATTGTTGTTGGTAATTCAATGCCACCATGTAAAACCTCTCCCTATAAACTTAAAGTTGATGATGCTTATGACTATGGCTACATTTGACTAGCTTCCCAGTTGTGATGTAAGCCAAGAACCTTTATTATTCAATTTCTGCATGGCAAGTTCCATAGCGGTAAATTGTTTGTAATAGCGTTCTTCAATCGTTATGAGCCGTGATTCCAATGTCGACATCTTATCATTTATCGTGTCAATTCTTTTACCTAACTGGCTTCCATCCACTGCATCAGACACTGTTCCAGAACCAATTTGTTTAATAATTTTGTTAATCTGTGTCGTAAGCGTTGAATACAATCGTTCAGCATATCCAGTCTCACTCTGATAATCCTTGTCTTTAGGGTCCAAAGTACTGGTCTTCGTGAACAGATTCATAACCCCTTCAGGATTACTATTGACTGCTTCAGTCAGCTTCGCCGTATCAATTTCTAACTTACCTAATTCGCTGGTCATTCCTTTAGAGAAACTCTTAAACTTGATCCCAATATCAGATAATGAATCCATCCCGCTGCTCAACCCACTCACTTTATTGAGAAGTACACTTTTCAATGAAGTGAGGGCTCCGCTCAGAATATCATCACGATACAATATTCCTACCTTGGCCTTAGATTCCCATAATTCAATTTGCTTCTCCGACATACTTTCCTTCTCTTCGTCTGTTAAAGGTGTATAGCTACGGTTCGGAGTAGCTTTTGTCTTATCATTCACAGAATCAACCAAGCTATTATACTGTTCAACAAAACTTGTGATCTGATCAACAATGTTAGAAGTATCACGAGCTACTGACACAGAGGCTGTTGTTGTAGACACACCCTTCAGATCAAACCGAACACCATTCATTTCAAATGCATTATTCTCCAATTCTAAGGATGTACCATTCACTTGAACGGAGGCATTAGTCCCTGCAACAGCGGTAGGTGCACTCAACTTAAACAACGAAGAGGCCACGCCACTTGGATCATTAATTTGAATGGATGAACTTTTCCCAGTAGCATTGGAACTCAACATGAATCGACTATTGATGCTATCATAACTCATCGTCACGCCAATATTAGCACTATTCACCTGTTTCATGACGGATTCATATGTTGAACCTGCATTCACATCAATCGTCTTAGAACCTTTAGGTCCAACAACTTCAAACGATCCCGTTGTAGCTACTTGTGCTTTGATATCAACAGCATTGGTTGTCCCAACTACCAAGGCACTCGACGCCAGACTATTGACACTAATGGTGAATCCACCACTAGTAGCTGTAGAGGATGCTGTTGCTGTCACCACACTCGTGTCACTACTATTCGCACTTTGTTTGTTAAAGGCACTTGAGAACCGCATCTTATCTGTCAAATTACGGATCGCCGTTAGCGTTGAATTCATTTCTCTGTACGAATCTCGCTTCCATGCGATGGTCTGTTTCTCCTTAACCAATTTATCAAGAGGTGCCCTCTCCGTTTGCATAAGCTTCTTGATAATTGTATCTGTATCCAAGCCGGAGGCCATCCCACTCATTCGTATTGTCATTCGCGTTCCCTCCTATCTGTTATTTTCTCTCATCCAGAAACAATCCAACTTGTTCGCATAAATTCTGAACTAGATCAAGATATTTCTCTGGCGGAATTTCTCTAAGCACTTCGTTAGTTTCCGTATTCATCACTTTAACGATCATTTCCTTACTACCTTGATGAACTGACCATTGTAAGCGAGTATCTAATCGTTGAAGCACTTTATTCCCACGTTCGATTAGTTCTGTGAGTCTCTGATCACTAATGGAGGGGATATTATCCAAGTGTGGTCCCTGTAGTGTAGTCTTCAACCCTGCATCCTGACTCAACAGAATAGAATCTTGCAATGGGAGATTCTCAGCGGATGAATCTATTCGCATTTACCTCAGCTCCTATTCCGTTAATATTAAAAAGACCGACCGGATTACCCGGCCGGCCCCTACGTTGAACAAGTGATTAACGAAGCAATTGAAGAATGCCTTGTGGTTGTTGGTTCGCTTGAGCCAACATCGCAGTAGCAGCCTGTTGAAGAATATTAACCTTCGTAGACTCGCTCATTTCCTTCGCCATATCTACATCACGGATACGGGATTCAGCTGCTTGTAAATTCTCAGAAGTTGTTCCCAAGTTATTGATTGTATGTTCTAGACGGTTTTGTACAGCACCCAAATTCGAACGAATAGCAGATACTTTATCGATAGCTACCTGAACAAGTGTCAAGTTACCAGTAGCTTCAGCATTCGTACCATTTAAAAGTGGATCTAAAGTACCAATTCCCAATTCATCAACAGTAGCCTTTATAAGGTCTAGAGAAATAGTATCACCAGCATTAGCACCTACCTGAAAGACTATTGGCGCTGTTTGAGCATCATCTCCAAGAAGGTTCTTAGTATTGAAAGTTGTTTGCTTAGAGATATCCTCAATTTGAGATGTCAATGCAGTAATCTCAGATTGAATTTTTCCGACATCAGTAGTTGTCAACACTTCATTTGCTGCTTGCGTGAACAATTCGCCCATACGTTGTAGCATAGCGTGAGTTTCGTTCAATGCACCTTCAGCTGTTTGGATCAATGAAATACCATCTAAAGCATTCTTGCTAGCTTGTTCCAAACCACGGATTTGGTTACGCATTTTTTCAGAGATTGCAAGACCAGCAGCATCATCAGCTGCACGGTTAATTCTGTAACCAGAAGACAATTTCTCTAAAGATTTGTTCTGAGCATTGTTGTTGTTAGTCAGTTGACGTTGTGTGTTGTAAGAAGCG
Organism: Paenibacillus sp. Y568; assembly: GCF_059445545.1. Classification (NCBI taxonomy): domain Bacteria; kingdom Bacillati; phylum Bacillota; class Bacilli; order Caryophanales; family Paenibacillaceae; genus Paenibacillus; species Paenibacillus sp. Y568. The sequence continues at coordinate 160,190 of NZ_JCAIUM010000010.1, read as the reverse complement.
ATATTGTGATTAATACGCATGATATAATTCCTCCTTGGAATGTGTTGGTGATTAGCATCCTTGCTTCACCCATGATTTGGTGTAGTCATAGCTTGCGGCCGTCAAAGCTATGATAACGTCCCATATTATATATATCGGACAAACTCCGTTAATGTTTATAGTATTTTATATTTATTTTATAAATCTTTATTTTTTCTTGGTAAAGAGAAGTCTTGTAGAATTCGCTCTATGTTATCGTTCAGTAGAACAGCCTTCTTGTTCTGCTCCTGAATGTGATTATAAATCTCCTCCCTGTAGATACTTATATGTTTAGGAGCCTCAATACCAATTCTGACTTGATCACCTACAACATCAATGATAGAAATGACAATATCATCACCGATCATTATTTGCTGACCTTTGTTCCTGGAGAGCAATAGCATACTATCCTTCCCCCTCTCCATGCTGATCTACCAAAGAGTAGCGTGAAGAATAATCCGATGATTCTAGTATAATCTGCACTCCTTCTTTCGTTACCTTATTAATAGCAATCGGGGCTTTCAAGTTAATCGATATATTAGTAGTGGATCTGATGGTAGTGATCACTTTGATATCAACAAATTCCTCACTATGGAGCTTTAACTTGTCCAACCAATGATCCTCGATATCAAACTCATAATCCGGTTGGAATTGGAAAGGATCCGTTAATACAAAGGTTAGATTGGGGTCGTCAACGGATTGCATGAATTCAAAGGGGCTTTCTTCTGAAGATTGAATCAGGAAATAACGTGTCATTTCTGTAAATCCTAGAATTGGACTTACAAAGTTAATAATCGCCGTGTCCTCGATCTCTACTTCTCCAAACCTTGCTGTCTGTACGAACATGAGTACTTCCTCCTTAGTGGTCACAAGCATACACGGCCTCGCCGTCCTTTAACGGCGAAGAAACGTTTAGCGTTGAAATATAAGCCTATTTATAAGCAGAAATACTTATAGACTCTTATATTATAAAAAAAATAGCTATAATGAATCGAAATTCATTATAGCTATTGTATCGAAAATATTATATAACCGCATCCAATTTCGTTCCGATTATACTAAAATTTATATAGTTTTTCTGGGCAACATATGCTCTCAAATTACTGGGAGTACAGTTCATTCTTACCTCACCATATTCCGGATCACAGGTCACTCCACCTGGTGTATACCTCATTTCAACAGTTCTGGGCGTATAAGTAATATCTATATTGTCATAGGAGACAGGACCACGGAACTCCATGTATCTGTCTTTCAGCGTATTCTCATACGCCAAGTCAGCGAACACATGGCTTCCCTTGTCTTGAATGGCCATCATCCGATCTCCCGCCTCCGCAATTTCGCCAATGTTCTGAACAACGGATGACTTCGCATTCTGAGAAATACGTTCAAGCATTTCAATTGATCTAGCTAGGCCTGCACCTGACCTTGCTCTGCTCTGATCAATGTGCAATTCCCCATCCGTACTCCTCATTTCTAATTTTCCGGACTGTTGACTTATGTTTAAGTTAGATTTCGGTTGCTCAATACTCAATTGACCCCTTACCGTCTCCAAGCCAATCTTGCTATAGCCCTGTTGAATTTGTATACGGGGAATATTCATTCAAGTCACCTCTTTAGTTCAAGAAATCAAGCAGACTTGGACGAATCACGCGAGCCATGGTGTCCAACGAAGCCTGATAAATACTCTCTGATGTCTTTAGCTCCGTAATAACCTTACTCATATCAGCATCCTCAGTCTTTGACTGAAGGGATACATAATTCAGATTCAGATCTCCTAGACGACTCAGTGTGAAGTCCAGTCTATTCTGTTTCCCTCCCACTGCTGCTTGCGCGATAATAACATTCTCCAGAGATTTCTGAAAGGCAGGAATGGATGCTTGAATACCTGCTGTGCTATCGTTAAGTAATGCCTTCTTAAAGTCATCTACCACTTTAAATAACCCATTTGCATCACCTGAAGCTCCAAACACATTATCACCGATTGCATTAACACTTACATAAATGCCTGCACCAATCTGATATTCAACCTCACCTTGATCCAAACTGTACGCCTGATTTGCGGGATCAGCTGGATATGGTGGTTCGTTAACACGCTCACCATTAAATATATACTTCCCTTTAAACTGAGAGTTCCCTATAGAAACTAATTGGTTATACAATTCATCGACCTCGGCAGCAATATTCTTACGAGCATCCGCAGGTACGGTATCCGTTCCACCTTGAACCGCAAGTTCAGCGAGCTTTTGAATAATTTCTGTGGTTTGTGTCATGGCTGAATCATTCATTTTCATCCATGAATCTGCATCTTCCACATTCTCTGTAAATTGCGTCGTTGAACTAATTTCTGAACGATAGTGAAGTGCACTAGCTACACCTACTGGATCGTCTGAAGGGCGATTAATCCGGCGTTGAGTCATCATCTGTTCCTGTTGCTTGTCCATACGTTTATAGTTAGTCTGTAGACCTGTCATCATCGAATTACTCATCATTGATTGTGTAATACGCATCAATTCATCCCCTATCTACCGACTACGCCGGTACCGTTAATTAATTTGTCTAACATTTCATCCATCGTTGTAATGATTCTTGAAGAAGCACTGTATGCATGCTGGAATCGGATAAGATCGGACATTTCCTCATCCAATGAAACGCTGCTGATCGACTGACGCAGAGTATCCGCATGGTTAACAAGTAAACTCCCGTTATCCGTCATCTTCGTTGCATGTTGTGTATCCATACCCAACTGAGCTATGACGGATTGTAGATAGCCACTAAATGTGCCATCTGTGGTAATGGCACCATTCGTACCTGTTGGATCAAAATTCATTTTACGTTCTGCTAATCCAGCAATAAGAAGTGCCATATCACCATTACCTTGCAACACTTTATTCTGTGTAGTACCATTTGCATTAGTAACTGTCTCTGTACGCATAGATGCTGCAATATTCTTCAGATCATTAAGAATGTCGTTATTCACTCGAATATTAGCGGCCGTAATCGTAGCTGATCCATCCGAAGTTACAAAGAAGTCTTTACCATTCGTAGCTGGCTCTGCCAAGGTATACCCTAATTTATGTAACCCATTTAATCCATCCACAGTATATTTAACATCTGCTGTCAACTTGCCTGATGCGTCCACTGTAGCTCCAGGAACTGTAACGCCTGCAGGTAGAACGCTTCCTGCTGGAATCGTAACTTCTACTTTTCCTGTAGCAAGTGTATTTGCCATAATATCTAGTTGTTTCGTATATTCTGCTACATGAACATCACGTGACTGTACATAACCAGCAATTTCACCTTTGGTAAGTGTCGTGGCAATATCCTCTGTAATCGGTGTAGATGTCATCCCATCGACGACCACTTGGTTACCAAATGTTAGTTCATAATTATCTGGTGTCTCGTTCACTGTGACATTCCCAAGAACAGATAATTGGTCGACTAGAAGATCTCGCTTATCACGCAAGTCATTCGCATTATCACCCAAGCCCTCAATACGTCTAATCATCTGTGTCAACTCAGCAACTTGACTAATATTATTGTTCGCTTCTGACACTTTCGCAGTAATCCTTGTAGACATGTTATCTTTGATTATGTTCAACTGAGTTGCGATATGATTGAATGTCTCAGTAAGTGCAATAGCTTTCTGCTGAACTACAGAACGTGCCGAAAGATCAGCGGTACTTGGGCTCTTACTAAGCTGCTGCCATGCATTCCAGAACTCAGAGATACTGGTAGCTATACTATTCTCAGATGGTTCATTGACAACTCCCTCAATATTCGAGAGCGTCTCTTGTTTCACTTTCCAAGTAGCTAGCTCCGTATTCTGATTGCGATATTCTATGTCTAGTAAGAGGTCACGTATCCGTGTGATGCTAGTTGCTTCAACACCCATACCTAATTGTCCTGGAGCTGTTGTCTGAAGAAGACCAGGATAAGATAGTGGACGTGCTGCCTCTAAGTGTACAGTTTGGCGAGAGTATCCCTCTGTATTGGCATTCGTAATATTATGACTAGCTGTGTTAAGTGCTGTTTGTTGTGCTAATAACCCTCTCTTACCAACTTCAATCGTATGAAAAGTAGATCTCATTTACTTCACTCCTCGCTTCCTATTCTATGTCCTTGCATCAAAAAAATTGCGGTTCAAGCTTCTTGTGACATGCTGCTGATTCGGATTCTGATATAACATATCATCCTCAGGTCTACTCACAATTAAATTAAGAGAGTAGTCTATAAAAGACAAAGATTGATCTATCATTTCTTTGTTCGTATTATTAAGATTCTTCAATGTAAGTAATGTATCTAGTAATCGCCGTTGTGAATCCAGTAAGTGTTGCTTCTCTTCTTGATCGAACACGAGACGTGTCATTTCTGTAATCGTTAGCTTCAGTTGAGAACGAATCCCCTTCTCTGTAAGGAATACATTTGCTGCATCGACGCGCGCTATTTCTGACTCATTAACCTGCTTCAGTAGGCGAGTCTCCTTATTCATAATTTGCGTTAGATGCTGCATATCGTTCTTCAAAATGGCTTCATGTTTCTCTTTAGCTGCATCGACAAGATGTTGATGTAATTCATTCAAATGGTCCATTTCGGCTATTACTTGGTATATACTCACTCAGAATCACCCGACTGTTCAGTTGCCTTGAAATATGGCATTAACTTCTCTGCTAATATATTAGCGTCTACCTTATAGTTACCCGTCGATACTGACTCCTTCAACTCTTGAATTCGTTCAGCACGTTTCGGATCCTGAACTTGACTTTGTGCATCTAGCATCTCTTTAGCTTCTGTTGAAATAGACACTTGATCCTTTTGAAATTTCCTCTTATCCACATGATTGTCTCGAGTCTCCATATTCCTCTGGTAAGGGTTAATATTGCCTACTCGTCCTGGTTCATTTACTTTCATGTTTTTCACCTCACTATAATAAAAGACCGATAATCTTTACTAAGTTTATCGGTCACAATTGTATTATATTTAATAGCTAACAACGTAATTTGCTATTTATTTGCTATTTTTTGTATTTATCAAGCACCTTATACGCACCTGTACCCTTGTTAGCATTCATATTTCTCAATTGATGTTCTTTGACTGATTCACTCAATTCCTTGGTCAGACGTGCCCTACAGGCAGGGCACATGCTACTCTCGTGAATAAGAGCTGTGCCACACAATTCACATGGATAACTTAGATTAGGAGCATCTATAATAGAAAATCGCCCATCTTGAATAAATTTAGTGATCTGCCGCATCGTTACTTCAGTCGCTTCAGACAATTCTAGCATCGAAGAACTTCTATGACCTCGTAAATATTCGGCACATAAATCATATTGTAGTTCGATTTCTTTCTTACAATCCTTACACATATTTCGCAAATTTAACACATAAAGCTTACCGCACTGTGGACAATTCCCTAGACTCATCGCTCTCCAATCCCCTCTTCCACATAGTACATTATCATCGAATTCTGTCATTATTATATATAGATTAACTTATCGGAGTATGACTCGTCTATAATTAAGTATAAAAAAAACCTATCAAGAACGCGCCCAAGTAAGACTATATATTTCGACTGGAAATGACACCATTTCACTGGCCTCAATCAATACATGTGCACACGCATTGACCGTACTTCCTGTGGTGTAAATATCATCAATAAGGAGGATTCGTAATGCCCTCGGGATCCGTAGTGATTGCTGATGCCTGTCAAGATTCTGAAGCATGTCCATCACATCCGGATCACACTCGAAAGTATGATCCATATCACGGATGCGACTATTTCGACTCTTGAAGCTTTGTTTATCTGTATGCCGATCTCGTATAATAAGCCTTCGAAATGGTAGATTCGTCATTTCTCCCAATCTTACTGCAAGGACTTCCGCTTGGTTAAACCCACGCTCTTGAAGCCGTGTTTCACTTACAGGTACACATGTAATCACGTCGATAGCCCACTTCGAGTCTGAAGAACTCTGCTTATATTCATGTATCAACCTTGTATAAGCCCATTCAAGCATCCTGCTGAGTAACTCACTATAACGTTCGTTACCACGATACTTATATTGAGCCAACCATTCACGCATCATAGGATTATAAGCTACGGCGCTCCGATTACATATAAAGAAGCGCCCTTTCCTTACATCCTCCCGAGAACAATCTGGACATCCCATCTGTCGACCACACAGGCTACAACGAGGATTTAGGATCCATGGGATTGAGTCGTAACAACCGTGGCATATTCCATGGATCATGGTATAGGTATTCGTCATTTTGCCACATGTTAGACAGCTCACTACAGGTGGTGCAATGAATTGATGTATGAAATCTACTATACTCCTCCAGTTCATAATGACCTCCTTCATTTATTTAGATAACAATCCACCTCGCCGCGCGATTCGATTCATTCCCTTGATCTGTCTCACAGCCCTTTTCTGCGATCTTGTCCATTGAGATGACGCAAAGACTACATGACCTTCTGGATCATCCTTAGATCTACCAGCGCGTCCAGCCATCTGAATCAATGATGCTTCATCAAAGAGACCACTATCAGCATCCAGAATAAATACATCACTGCGTGGTACCGTCACGCCTCTTTCAAGAATAGTTGTTGTAATCAACACTCTAATCCGTGTATTGCGAAAGTCCACAACCTTCTCTGCCCGCTTCGGATCTACAGATGAGGTCCCTTCTATATGAACATCAGGCAAGTAACGTCGTAGCAATGTAACGAAGGGCTCAATATGTCGAATGCGTGAGACGAAAACAAACAATTGCGCCCCTCGCTGAATTGATCTCCTCAAAGTATGAAGGAGCCCACTAGAGATTCGCTGCTGTTGTAGGTAATGTGCAACAGACTTCATATCTATACGACTAGGAACAGGAAGGGGTTGTCCATGGAAACGAACAGGCACTCTTGCATAAGCGATTCTACCGGAAGATGCTTCTTGCTGAAGCTTCTGTGGAGGTGTGGCAGACAGATATACGAATTTCCCTCCAAGTTTACAAGCATGTTGTGCAGCATAAGCTAACATCGGATCATTATGATATGGGAAAGCATCAATCTCATCAATAATGACAAGATCAAACGCTCGATAAAAGCGCATCAATTGATGTGTGGTAGCAAGTGTCAATGTCCCTGGCTTCCAACGTTCTTCACTGCCTCCATAGAGCGTGACCACCCTTTCTTCAGGGAAAGCCTTGACAAGTCTTGGAGCTAACTCTAGTACAACATCCCGTCGTGGTGTAGCTACAAGAACTCTGCCTCCGGCTTGTAACACAGAATCAAGTAACGGAAAGATCATTTCCGTCTTACCCGCTCCAGTGACTGCCCAAAGGAGGAAGCGTTCTGGCTCTGCAGAATCAGAGGCAGGACACTTTATCGCCACTCTGCCCGCATGACTAACTGTGCCCATATTGCGGAATATACGATTACCTCTATAACTTATAAATTTCCCACTACTCCCAAATTTGACACCAATACGATCATCTCCACCACTTCGGATGCGGTTCCGCGAGGCCGCTGTCGCTCCGCCCCCTGCGGGTGGCTTCGCTAAGAACCGCAGCGCCGCGGCAGCCGCTACGCCTTGCGCGGCACTAAGCCCCCACCGGCCCATGGCCTCGGTGGGGGAACCGCCAGCCGTGCCTCGCACGGCTGGCTGCGCTGCTCCGCGAAGCAGCAGCGTACAAGCGCGGCTGCGCCCCATTGCGAGGCAGGCCTCGCAGTAGGCGCAAGCCGCGCGGCCGCACGTGGCGCATGCCGTGCGGCCAAGGGCTACGCTGCCGCAGCGCTGGCAGCGGGGGACCTTGCGGCGGCGCTGCCAAGGCGCGCCGCCACGAGGCGAAGGCGCAGGTGCAACGCCTGCGCCGAGCGTGAGCTGGCCCTGGAGATAGGCCAGCTGTGCGGCCGTGAACCAGGCGCTAGATAAGAATGGCTCTGCTTCTACCAACAAGCCATCCACTTCTGCCGCCAACAACGATCGCCCTTGGAGCAATGACGTTAACATGTCAGCTTCATAAAGTACCTCTTTCATCACACTAGGAATCCGTAAGTCTCCCACCCGACAACAACGTCCTTGTTTCTTTACAACATGATCCCATAACGTTTCAATACCCATGTCTTTCATCTGATATTCATTCATCTTTCTATCACCTGCGATAGCACTTCCTAGAATATTCACATTCATCCCATCTTGGATTCGCCAGATCCACATATCACCTTCTCTTATGTATTTTTTATGTGGTTGCAATTTTGCTTCTTCCATCAGCTCTTCTTGAAGATCTCCAATGACATACTGTGTCCACTGATGAGCCTTCCAGTGATCTATTCCGTTCACGTATAAGTCCATCTGCTCTAGCTTCAGCGCCCATCCAAGAGGAAGCCCCTCACCAAGAAATATCATCCTGCATGTTGGCTCCTTAGCTACTTTAGCCCACCATATTACATCCATTCTCATATCAAGCGATATCTTAATTAACCAACATCCAGCATTTCGAATCGCATATACTGCAACCTTCAACTCCCACCACCTCCATAGAATCACACTGTCACGCCATACTATTATTAATTAGTGCCTATTCCTTCAACAGTATCCTAGCCCACATTCTATTACCTCTATTTAAATTAATCTTTCTCTTGGCGGTTCGGGCTCTCTTTCATTCTGCATGCCATAAAACACAAAAAAGCACATTCTCCCAGAATCTCGATCTTGGAGAGTGTGCTTCACACTTTACTACTACCTATACAATTGCTAAAAATAATCATACACCAACAACTATTATCTTTGCACATAGGGGATACGCCTATCCTCCTGTGGTGTTCTTACATCAATCCATATGGATCCTTCAATACTCTCTGGTAGTAAATAGCCGTTCGTATGTTCTCCATTTACTCCATCACAAACCGATATAGATAGATCAAGACCAGACCATTCACGCATGATGTCAATCATCTGCACAGTTTCATCGTTTGAATCATGATCAATAACATGAATATACAATTTCTTACCTTTAAGTAAAGCATATAACCATAGAGCACGTACATACCATTCAATCTTTCGTTCATGATTACATGTTACCAGTATATACTCTTGCTTATGTTTGTTCCGCCTATTCCCCTTCAATTTATGGGTTGTCGCATATAAACCATGAACGATGGCAATCGCCAACCCATAAATGATAGCTATCCAGGTTAATTGGATGACCATGGAGATCCACCTCCTTCTTTACCAACAATGTATGCTGATCAAGAAGGCTCGGTGACAAGATATGAACATCGCGCCCACACCAAGAGAAAAAGGAACGGCTATATTATATGTAATATTCCATGACCGCCTACAAAAGCCTTATTAAAGTGTTACCCACCCATATTTAATGGCATTAATAACAGCTTGTGTACGATCATCAACTTCCATCTTTTGCAAAATACTACTCACGTGGTTCTTAACTGTTTTCTCACTAATAAAGAGAAATTCACCAATCATTTTATTACTCTTTCCTTCTGCCATCAAACGTAACACTTCAGCTTCCCGACGGGTCAGTGGGTTATTCTCTCCACCTACAAATTTCACTCCTGCTTCTTTGTCGGATCTTTCGCTCATTGCCCCAGTTTCATTCACATACGTCATACGGCGTAACTGATTAATCAACTTCCCCGTCACTTTAGGATGAATAAATGCATAACCTTGATACACGGAGCGAATCGCATTAATAAGAGACTCTGCCTCCATGTCCTTCAGCAAGTAGCCATTCGCACCTTTACGCAATGTCTCAAACACATAACTCTCATCATCATGAATCGATAAGATGATTACTTTAATATCAGGAAACAGTTCACGTAATTTCTCGGTTGCCTCCACGCCATTCTCCAATGGCATATTAATATCCATGAGTACAATGTCTGGTTTAACTTCATTACAAAACTCGAGTACTTGGATGCCATCACCACATTCACCGATGACTTCCATATCCTCCTCCATGTTTAGAATCCGCTTCAGACCTTCGCGAAACAATTGATGATCGTCAGCTAAGAGTACCTTTATGGATTTTTTCCCAGAATCTCGATTGTCCATCACGTTACTCCTTTCTCTTTATCCACGTTTGTAGGGATATGAATTATGATCTTCGTTCCTTCATCCAACTTCGAATCGATCTCCATTCTCCCATCTAGAAGCTCGACTCTTTCACGCATACCAATAATACCGAAATGGTCGTTTCCCTTTTCTTCTAATTGTTCCATCTTGAATCCACAACCGTTATCTAGTACAACAACCTTAACCATTTGTAATTGATAAGTAATCTCTACTACAACATAAGATGACTCCGCATGCTTAGCCACATTCGTTAACGCTTCTTGGACAAGTCGATAAATAGCTGCCTCCATTGCTGAGGTGAGACGATGTTCCTTCCCCCTCACTTCAAGCAACGTTCGAATTTTCGTTTTCTCTTCAAAATCATGAATATATTTACGAAGTGTTGGAATGAGTCCTAAATCATCCAGAGTCATTGGACGTAGATTAAAAATTACTTTGCGGATTTCTTCAAGACTTGCACGTACTTGTCCCTTCAAATCTATTATTTCGTCCTGCACCATCTTAAATTCCTGCTTTATTATCATTCTTTCTACAATTTCTGTCCTTAGCACTAGATTAGCCAACAATTGAGCTGGACCATCGTGTACTTCTCGTGCAATTCGTTTCCGTTCTTCTTCTTGTGCCACGATAATCTTCAACCCTATAAGTTGACGATTCTTAGCACTCTCAATAATACGACTAACTTGACTTATTTCTCCAGATAAATATTCCATGACTACACCCATTTGTGATCCAATGCTTTCAGCACGTTCCACAGAGTTCTCCACATTTCGCGTTCTTTTCTGTAGTTCATCACGTCTTGCTCTAAGATACATTTCCTTCTCACGATAAATCATCACATCAAGTTGGAGCTGCGTCGCCTTCTCATAGGCTTCTCTAATATCCTCTTCCTTATAGTGAACAAAGTCTCGGCTAACTTCTGTTAAACGGATGCGTGAACTCCGGTAGCTTAGTTCTAGTAGATCAACCTTCTTCAAGGTGTCCACAGTTTCCTTCATCACATACTGAAGTTCATGATTCAGCGTGTTCAACTCATCTCGAGCACTCTCTAGAATCTCAAACATTTGCAATTTACTATCTTCCACAACTTCAATAGCATTCTTTACGACACGGTCTATAGCTTCAGCTTGAAAGTCCACTCAAGAGTTACTCCATTTCTTCCTTCAATGTTCATTCACTATTCCATATCATAACATATCACGATTCGATTGTGACGGTCTTCATGACCTGGTTCCACGTAACTTTTAGACCTAGTTGTTCAGACACTAACCGAAGAGGGACTAATGTTCTACTTTGTGCAACAATAGGCGCTACTAATGCACTAGATCTCTTACCATTAAGTATAAATTCCTTCTTATTCACCGTAAGATCTAATAGCTTCCCTCCACGTAACACCGTAATTCTCTGATTCGCAGCATCCCAATTCGCACTTCCCCCAAATGCATCTACGACATAACGAATAGGTACATACGTACTGTTATTTTTTACGACAGGTGCAACGTCCATGGACTTATTAGTCGCATTAACCGTCATGACCTTCTGTCCAACCGTCATGACTGCCTTTACTTTAGGGAGACTCGCTTCACTAGATAATGAAGGCATCGTGAACTGAATGTTATCGAAGGCTACTTTACCGGTCAAAGCACGTTCATCTTGCCCCTCTTCGACATTCACAACATAGAGTCGTTTCAATTGGGCAGGATATTGGATATTAAGACCACTCAGATCCATTGTTAGTGTCTTCCAACCTTCCCAGTCAATCACCTTAGCAAGGTCTACGTAAATCGTCTTACCCGACTTATCTGTAAGCTCCGCACGAAGCCAATTCAAGCTCTTATCACCTTGAACATCCACAGACATCGAAGTTGCTGCAGCAGAAATGGTTCTGCCCACGGTGCCATTTAGTTGTGCATAAGCGTACATTTTACCGCTACCTTGCGTCATATCATATTGAAGATCCATCACCTTAGAGTTCGAATGATCTTCACTTCCTTGTGTAATCGAAGCTGTTCCACTTACTTGGCTGACATTGCTTGTGAATTGAACAGGATAACTTACATTCTCGAAATCTTCCCACATACTGTTTCCTGCCTCAGAGAGAACAACAACCGTACTGAATCCATTATATCGACCAATGGCATAACCCACTTTTGTATTCGCATCGATAGAAGTCACAGTCAGTTTATCCCCTTGTACATTCCCCTTTAACCCGACATACTCCCATTTCAAAGAACTTGCAGGAATAACGATACTTTCTCCACTCTTTGTAACAGCAGTAACCGGAATATTGATAACGGTGCCTGCTTTAAGTGGTCCTGTTGAATTAGCTGTAGTTAGGCTAGCAAGTTCATCAGCACCTAGAACGGTCACTTTCGTGCTCACGTTAGCAGAACCGCTAACCGCTGTAATTGTCGCTATACCAGGTTGCAACCCTGTAACCTTACCTCCACTCACTTTCACATTACCATTGCTAGAAGTCCATGTAGGGCTCACCTGTGATGTATCTATCGGATTATAATAAGTATCATAACCCTTTAGACTATAAGAGCTCTCTTGTCCAATTAACAACGTTGAACTTCCACTAATTTTAAAACCCTTCAATTGTCCTACTGGTGCTGTACTAAATACGCCAACCGAATTGACGACACTTCGTTGAGTCTTTCCATATTCCGTGTCAAATGTTAGTGTTGCTTTATTCTCGGCTAATGGACGGGTTACCATAGTAGTAGATCCGCCACCATCCAGATTCATTGCTTTCCATATTCCGATGTTCACCATGAATGTCTGAAGTTCAGACAGAGACATACCTGAACTGTTACTATTATCTTGGACAGCCACGATGTAAGCATATCGGCCATCTTGAGAATAACCAAGGGCTGTACGAGCGCGGTATCCTCCGACACTACTAACATCTCTAGTAAATGCTGAAGCTTTACCTCCGTTTACTAGTAACGTATGTCCACCAATCATCATTTGAAGGCTAGCAGGATCAACCTGTTGTCCTGTCGTTTCTGATATTAGTGAAGAACTCACATTCAAGGGCTGTCCAACGGCAAAATGAGTATTTGCGAATTCAGCAGCCGTCCCATGCGCACGAAGAATAAATCCATCCTCTGGAACCAAGATATTCAAAGGGGCTTTATAGGAAAGTTGCGTAACAACACCATTTTGCACAAGAATCTCAGTAGCCGTTGTTGAACTATTGCTAGGACGCTCCAAAGCTTTCCAACTACTTGTGTACATATACATCGCATTCACATGACTATAAGTTGAACTCGTACCCTCAGGAGTGTATGTAGTCTTATTAATACCTGATAACGGAAATACTGCACCATCTTGTGCCGTTACAGAACCGTTGAAAGTATACTCATCAATCATGGGCTTCCCATCTTTAGACACTGTAAAAGAGTACATTCCTTTTAGATCTGCAGGAGTAGCCATTAGCACTCCATCTGTGATCTGACCTCCTAGAGGTGCCCATTGTGCTCCTGCACCGCTTGTAATGTAATAATCTCCATTCACTGCCGCTACGGCACCATTCTCATTAGCCATACCTTGTGTACTCTGTCTTGTCGTATACTGGCCATTCACACCATTCATAGCATCAAGCTTCACATTTGAATTCTGTAAATCTATTCGAATGACATCTGCGAGCGCTGTCACCTTTTTACCTGAGCGAGTCGTAGATAATTGATACTTGTTTAGGATAGCTCCAGAAGTAATAATTTCTTCTCCAAGCTTTTTGACGGATGCTGAAGCTGCGCTAGCAAATGAAGAATGAGCTGAACCCGTGATAGATATTCCATCTCCTATAATGGGTGATATCCATAATAGTCCTGCTAAAGTAATAACAACCAACTTCTTTCCTGTCGGCATAGCTACTCCGTCTCTCAAATGTTGTAAGTTCCTGTTCATCAATTATTAATCTCCCATCCTATTTGCAAAATCATCAAAATAATCACATATTTTTATAGGGTACATTATGTACCCTGAACTAAAATTTACACTTCCACATATGCTTTAGATTCTAGCATTTATGATAAATATGGAAGAACCTATTTAGTGCATTCTATATAATAGACTGATTTTTTTAGAAAAAGTTACGAAATCTCACTAATTAGTTCTCCTACCCTATTAAATTATTAATCTATAAGCTACTAATCACCCAAAATAAGGTGAACCTTAACTATCCTCTATCATTTTTCTCCGAGAGTACTCCCACTTCTCTAAGTGGTGAGGTGAATCGGCGACCTCCTAAATAATCCCACAAGATGTTCTTCCCTTCTTATATCTTAAGAGGTACAATAAAGGTAGAACGTATATTCGCATTACGCGACTGTAAGGGGGTGAAGCGTTGTCAGATTCAAAGTCAATGTACAGAACCCATCAAGTGTGGATTAAGCCTGGTCATCGCTTGTTTGCGTACCTCGATCAAGCATGTCAGGATGCCAAGAATCTGTATAACACGACCAACTTTTACATCCGACAGATCGTTACCGCTTTTGGGAAGAATGAGCCTCTTCAGCCGTTGCAACAGGAAGTTCTGGACACGCTGGCGTCCCATATTGACGTCATGAACGAACGACGAAGAGAAAAGAACCATTCCCATCCGTTCAAGCTACCCTCGCAAGAGAGTCCTTTTGTTCATTATAATTTCTTGGATGCTTTATTCAAGGTGATGAATCAAATCGATTATCGGGCGCTCCCAACGCAGTGCAGTCAGGGAATCATGAAGGTGGTGTTCCACAATTGGAATGCCTTCTTTGCCAGTATCAAGGACTACCGCCAGCATCCTGAGAAGTACAACGGCAAGCCCCATATTCCGGGGTACGCTCGGAACAGGGTGAAGGAAGTCATTTTCTCCAATCAGGATTGTGTGATCAAAGAACGGAAATGTCTCAAGTTTCCAAAGACCAAGCTACAACTGAACATCGGCAAACTGGGCTGTACTGACGGACAACTGATGCAAGTGCGTGTCGTCCCAAGCCATGGACAATACGTGGTTGAAATGATCTTCGCTTATCCTATGGAAAAGAAGGAAGCGGTACAAGAACACGTGCTGGCCATTGATCTTGGCGTCGATAATCTTGCAACCATCGTCACGACCACCGGAGTGAAACCGCTCATCGTGAAGGGCAAGATCGTTAAAGCAATCAATCAGTATTACAACAAGATGAAGGCGTACTATACCCGCATTCTTCGTCAGGGCAAGGAACTACGCGAAGGAGCGTACACGTCCAGACGATTAGGACGACTCCATTTGAAGCGCCACCGTAGGATCAAAGACATCTTCCACAAGGTAAGTCATCATATCGTTACGTTGGCAGTGGAGTATAACATCGGTACGATCGTCATCGGACATAACGATGGATGGAAGAAAGCGCCCGGGATCGGACGGCGAAACAATCAGTCCTTCAGTCATATTCCCTATCAGATGCTCATCAAGATGATCAAGTATAAGGCAGAAGAACAGGGAATAGTCGTTATCCTGACCGAAGAGGCGTATACCTCGAAAGCTAGCTTCCAAGATCTAGACCCATTGCCGAGTTATGGCGAAAAGCGGACATGGACCTTCTCAGGCAAACGGGTGTATCGCGGTCTGTATAAGAATTGTAAGGGCTTAATACATGCCGATGTAAATGGCGCAGCCAATATTATGCGAAAAGTATTCCCAAACGTATCCGCCAAAGGAGCGAATGGGATAGAGGGGTTGGATGGTAACCAGACTATCAACGTGTCAACTCCACTGATGTTAAGCATCCTGAAATAAGTTGGATGATACATCAGAAACCCCCACTTCAGCCAAAGCGACAGCGTTGGTAAGTGGCGGGAGTATTCATTGGATGTATAATCCTGAACCTTCATAACATAAAAAGAACAATCTCTTCAGTACAGAAGAGATTGCCCTTTAATATAAAGCTAGATTCTATAGATACCCTACAGCAGTAAGTAGTCTCTTTAACATTACCGTTGCTTGGGCTCTTGTCGCATACCCTTGTGGTACAAACTTCGTTGTAGATACTCCCTGGATGATGCCCGCATTAACAGCTCTCGATACTGATTCAAGCGATTGAATCTTACCGCGATCACTAAATTTGGATAGTGTTGCTGTAGGCGTACTTGTGTTGGTCGTCTTATACCCTGCATAATCCATAGCGCGAACCATCATAATAGCCATTTGTTCACGCGTGATAAAGCTGTCAGGTTTAAACATCCCATCCGTAAAACCGTGAATTATACCTGCTTTCGTAGCAGCTCCAATGTATGAACCCGTAGTGGATGTTAACTTTACATCACGGAAACGCGCTGCTGCTTCCGAATCACCTGATAATCCAAGTGCCTTCGCAACAAATACAGCAAATTCCCCCCGTGTAATATTTTTACTCGGTTCAAAGGCAACCTGTGATCTTCCACTCACAATAAACTTGGCCACCAATTCATTGATCGCTTCCTTAGCCCACGGTTCAACAACATCCCCATAAAGTTTGCTATTTGTTACCCCTGTTACTATATAATTTTCCTTTACGAATGCATGTAAAATCGTACTGTTAGTCAACTTCTCAACTTTTGTCGGTACAAATGAGATTTGAGCAGTAGATTTATCAAAATATACAAGCGAAGTCGTAGCCGCATTTACTGCTTTTGTTGTACGAAGCAAATACTCACTTGATACTTTTAAAGGTATAGACTTCCCAGAAGTAGTATTCTCAGCAGATACGTAGAATTCAGTTGTGTCAACAACCATTGTAGCTCCAGCTTGACTTATTTGTTTCATGATATCAGATACAGCACTTGTTGGGACCTTCTCAATCTGAATCCATATCATACTCGTTGAATTCGTTGAATTAAGATCTCTCATAATATTGCTGACTTTAAAGCTTGCTAATGGCACACTATAAATGCTGTCCCCTAGTTTAACTGCGAATTGTGCTTGTTGGTTCTTAGATAATGCCTCTTGAATCGCTTGAAGAGGAATTCCTACATAGGCTGCTCTTTCTGAGGAAGGCACTTCAAACGCAATTGTTTTACTTGCCGTGGTCATCATGTAATCAAATGCTATTTTCAATTTTGCTGAATCAATCATGTACCGTTTAGTACTTTGACTATATTTGGAAGTGATATTTCTAGTTGTTGCATCACTTGAATTGAGAACATACATCATCGTACCAAACTCGCTAGCATTTATCGTACCTAAATTACCAGGCTTAGTACTCGTATTGGTCGTTAAATTCTGTACATCAAGATTACTGAAAGAGGGAATAACATTCCCTAAGTTATCTTTAATTGTATTGTATCCTGAACTAAAAGATACTTGTACTCTCTGACCAATTAGAACTTGAGATGAAAGATGTAGAGTAAGCGTACTTCCACTTAAGGAAGATGATTGAATAGATCGAGCAAGGTTATCCACTCTCACTGAAAATAATGAATTTAGTTCATTTGTACTTAATGAACTTGTTAAACTATTAGTAAATTGAATCGTCAATGTATCGCCTTTGACTATGGCAGATCTCACTTCACGCACCAGTGTTCCGAATGTGACACTGACAGGCTCTAGGTTGAGGTGAGTAGCGGAATTACCGTTAAGATCCGTGATTCTAGCACTTCCAATACCCGGAACATATGAGATGGACACATTTTGGCTAGTAGTAATCGATGATGAAAGTGTCAGCTGGACATTATCTTCCATTATCTGAATTCCCGTTACATATACTGGTAAATTATTCACTAATACAGATATCTGATTCTTCATTGGTATATTAGTATTCTTTAATGGTTCATTATATTTCATATATATTTTGTTACCCGAACCCTCAGCTCCCATAAAAACAGGTGGTTTCGTATCATACGTATTTCGTACATAGAAATCCGTGAATTCTGTAATATTCTGACCACGGAAATCTTGTATAGGATAAGAACCCACTCGATAAGATATACGAACTACATCTCCGTCAGGAATGGAACTATCAAGGGTAAAATACAACATAGATCCGCTTTGTCTGATACTACGCACGCCCACCGAGCTTCCGTTCACTGTCACAGTGAATTGATCGTATGCATTAGAAGAGGGTGATTTCAAACTCTCATTAAACATTAGGGATAGTGTCGTCCCATACACTGAGCCTTCTTTGGGTTTAGGTAGTACGGTGTCCATGTTGTTCGCAACCGTTTTATTAGTAAATGAAGCCGCTCTATTCATAGATGGATCCTGAATCGGGTTACCCAAACTTGCGGTATAAGAAATTTGAACGTTCTGACTAACCGCAACGCCAACTTCTAAGACAACATAAACGCTATCCCCTATGATGTAAGAACTGTTTACTCGACGATTCTCACTATTAACAAGCACGGTGAAATTAGAGCTATGAGGATTATTACTAACATCAAGTGTCTCATTATATGCAAGTCGAATAGTATTATTCGTATACATTTGTGCTGTCTGCAGAACAGGTATCGTCTTATCAGCTAATACCGTGTTGAAATACCATATTGAACTGCCACTAAATCCTGGAAATGTAATATTAGGATTGACCTTATCAACCAAGGTATCGGCTGCAATTTCAACGTAATAGCTAGTATCTGCTCCCAATGTGCTTATAGGTCTAAATCTAACTTCATTACCGTTGATTGTTGGAGTGCTGATACGTATAATACTGCCCCCCACCTGTTTCAAGACAATCTTGTCATTATAGATGCCATTTCTAAACGCAACATCTTTGTTAAATGTTATTACCAAATCACTAGCTACAGCCGTTACTGTGGCTCCTTTTGTCGGAGACAACTTTGAAACAATTAGAGAACCTGATGATGCAGTAGCTGCAACTGTTTTAAATCCCCAATCATTTATCATTGGCGACAGATTATTATATGAATCCTTAAACGCACCTGTTGGAACTGTTATTGTATAAGCTGTGTCATACATCAGCATACTTGGTAAGCTAATACTAATAGTACTTCCACTCGACGAGTTGGAGACACTTGCTTTATTTACAGGTATAACTAAAGCTCTACTATCGTTAACAGCACCTGGTGAGACAACAATGGATCCACTCCCCACCATCATTGATCGATCAAATGACATTTGTATCGTAGTATCGATCGGAACATTCACTCCATTATTACTTGGAGACAATGGACTACTAACTATCGCTTGGCTCTTTGTTGAAAAGGACCAATTCATACTCTCTACTAGATTCCCACTTGAGTCTTTAAAAGCTCCTCTATCCAACCACACATCATATTGGGAGCCCTCTTCTGTCTTCATCATATTTATGGCATTCGTGTCACTAACTGTAACTACAGCCTCTCTTCCATCTTGCGAGAGCTGAACAACCGAATCTTGTATGTTAACTTGATACCTAGACACACCATTCTTAGTAATCTTAATTGTGCCGGATTCTTTAGCTACAGAATCACTAAAGTTAAGCTTGAATTTAAACGAATTCTGTCCTAACAAATCAACCGGTTGACCATAAGTTGCGAAACTTACAGTAACGTTACTACCCATACTTGTTACTGAGGGCTGGTTTGTTAACGAAGCAGCGTTTACAGGTAATACTTGTGCTGAAGTGGCCGCATGTACATTGGCACCTCCTAAGATTCCCTCTAGTGCTACTCCAAAAATAATCTCAGTTATTAAGAGTGCCGCCATAAGGAACGATAACTTTTTCTTCATATTAGATTACGATCTCCCTTCAACCTCATAATTACTTACTTCACACGTTTATTAACTTTTTACTAATAAGTATGTGTCTTGGACCCCACCGCAAAGCATATACTACTTATTTCGGCTGTATGGCTATTAAAGTTTAGTAGAACATATGTACATGTTTTAAACTCAATAGTAACCTGAAGTATTTATAGCTCTTATCTAAAATCTGCAAGGGATTCATTCTGTTGTATCTCTTAGATTCAGATGTGAATGATTTTCACAAGGGTAATTCCTCAAAAGTTTCATATCATAATTTCAAACACAAAAGGCACGTGCAGCTTAGCACGTACCTTTTGTATTAATCTAATATTAAATTCCAGCTTGTTCTCTTAATGCGCTTGCTTTGTCGACTTGTTCCCAAGGTACATCAAGATCAGTACGACCGAAATGACCATAGGCTGCTGTCTGTTTATAAATCGGACGACGTAAGTTAAGCATATTAATAATTCCTGCTGGGCGAAGATCGAAATTATTTTGAATAAGTTCAACTAACTTTTCCTCACTTACTTTACCCGTGCCATAAGTATCTACATTAATAGATACTGGAGTAGCTACACCAATGGCATAAGCCAATTGAATCTCGCATTTATCGGCAAGGCCAGCAGCTACCAAGTTCTTAGCTACGTAACGCGCTGCGTAAGCTGCAGAACGGTCTACCTTCGTAGGATCCTTACCCGAGAATGCACCGCCTCCATGACGTGCATAACCACCGTATGTGTCTACAATGATCTTACGTCCTGTTAGACCCGCATCACCTTGAGGACCACCAATAACAAACCGTCCTGTTGGATTAATGAAATACTTCGTCTTATCATCGAGCAATTCCACAGGAACAACAGGAAGAATAACATGTTCTCTAATGTCTGCTTGAATTTGTTCTAACGAAATTTCTTCTGCATGTTGCGTAGATACAACAATCGTGTCTACACGTACTGGCTTATCATCCATATATTCAATCGTCACTTGCGTTTTACCATCTGGACGCAAGTAGTCAAGTGTTCCATCTTTACGTACTGCAGAAAGCTGACGTGCAATACGGTGAGCTAACGCGATAGGAAGTGGCATCAATTCAGGAGTCTCATTTGTAGCAAAACCAAACATTAACCCTTGATCTCCTGCACCAATATCCGCGGTTTCCTTATCCATTTGATCAACATCACGGTTCTCTAATGCAGCATTTACACCTTGGGCTATATCAGCAGATTGCTCATTCAATGAGCTGAGGACAGCGCATGTATTATAGTCAAAGCCATATTTAGCGCGTGTATATCCAATTTCCTTAATGGTGTTTCTTACAATAGACGGAATATCTACATATTCTGAATTGGTACTAATTTCTCCAATAACTAGAACTAGTCCTGTAGCTACAGCTACCTCGCATGCAACACGTGCATTAGGATCGTTCGCCAAGAATGCATCCAACACCGCATCAGAAATCTGATCGCATATTTTATCTGGATGTCCCTCAGTAACGGACTCAGATGTAAACAGATGACGTCCTTTAATTGACATAGTTTAACCTCCCAATAAGCAAAAAATGAACCTTCTCCAATTGGAAAAGGTTGCTTTACAATCCTCACAGGTCATATTAACTTATTTGTCAATCGGTGTCAATCAATCTGGATCTATTCCTATATCATAATAGCGTACATAATGCAGTGATTCATAATATATATATATAAGGTTTATAATAGAAAGCTTTGCTCAGCCTGACGAATTAATCTTTTGGTGATTTCGCCACCCACGGATCCATTTTCTCTAGAAGTTAGATGTCCCCAACTAGTACGTCCATGCTTTGAATAACCATCTACTTGTCCTAGATCAGAAGCAAATTCAGTATCCAGCCCATTCGTAGTTCTGTAGTTACCTACTTGAAGTCCAAATTCCGCAGCAATTTCATATTTCATTTGATCAATCATCTGTCGACTTTCTGGTACAACTCTCCGGTTATTTCTAGCCATTATAATGAGCACCTCCTGCATGATATCTTACAAGAGTATTATTTGCATTAGGATTCGAATTACACGTATAAAAGATTGTTACTTTTGGCAATAATGAGGGTAGATCTTATTGTATTGAATATCCACCACGAACCATAACAATTAAGTTGTACTTGTTACCATCTTGAACCCTAATTCCTCGTCCATCTCTAGGAAATGATAATAAATGATTTGTAGTAATGGCTTGCCCATTTGTTACATCTTTACCTTCCGTTAAATCGGCTGCACCACTTGTATCCATTGTATACATTACCGCCTTACCGGTTCTAACGATGAATTCAGCTCCTGCGTCAGCTATTAGCTTTTGACCTGGCATTACATCTACGATAACAATCGCATTATTTGTACTTGTATTCGTATTACCATTATCCGTTGGGATCGATGGTACCGGATTGGATGGCGTTGGATTAGTTGGAATAGGAGTTATTGTACCTACACCCAAAGCTTTTTGTATTTGTTGATCTACGTAACTTTTAGTAACAACAGGGTCTTCAGAGGTACCAGGTTGAGTTGTGGCTCCTGCACCACTGGCTGTGTTATTTAGTAGTGAGCCGACCCATAATCCGCAACTAAGTAATGCCAATGTCAGTGATATTCGCAAAATACGTTTCATCATTTCCCTCCTACAAATTTTGACTTAATCTACTTTAAGTTAAAAAAAAGCCCGCCCTAAGGGCGGACTTTTTAGTACTTCTTCATCTTACAATTAATTAATGTAAGCTTCGAAGAAAGTGTCATTTCCAGATACTACGTTACCTTCAGCATCTTTGATGGAGCTTGCGTAAGGATTAACACGAACTTGTAGAACATTACCTGCATATTTAGTTTGAGCAGCTGCAGAAAGACTCAATGTTACGAGTTTCTTATCAGTGCCTGATACTGCTAAAGTATAATCAGTACCATATACCAATGCTGTGCCATCAACTACTACTTGGATATCAGTTTGAGCAGCTGCATCAAACGCAATATCTTCTGTAAAAGTGATATTTACAGTAGCGTAAGTAGCACCAGTTACTGTTTCTTTACTAATTTCTTTAATTGCTGGAGCGATCTTATCTACTACTGTTGAAGTTTTTTCAGTATCAACTTGTTTACCAGCTGCAGTTGCAAGGTAACCCTTAGCTTTAACTGTTACAGTAACAGCAGTACCTTTGTAAGTACCAGTGGAATCAAGTTTGTTGCTGTCTGCCAAAGTCAATACGACTTTCTTTTTATCAACAGTTGCAGTAGAAACAAGAAGTTCTTCACTTCCAGCTTTAACTACAAATTGAGATGGTGTAGCAGAACCGGATTGTAGCGCTTGATTGAACATAACTTCAATCTTGTCATTAGCAGTTGCATTAGCAACATCATCAGATACAATAGCGTCAGCTGGAGCTAGAGTAATAGATTCTTCTTGCATATTTTTAATGAAGTTACCAGCAAGATCCTTCACAGCTGATACTCTGATACCTGTAACATCAGTACCTACAACCATATCAGATGGGAATACGATAATTGCCGCTTTACCATCAGCAGAAACAGTCAGATCAGCACCAGAAGGAAGAGCCTTCCAAGCACCAGATTTATCTTTGTAAGTATATCTGCTTGCTTCAACGATTGAATATTCACCACTAGTTGTCATAGCTTCGCTGAAGTTAACAACGATGCCATTACTGCTAGCAATGTAAGTTACTGATTCAACTGTAGGAGCACTAGCATCTCCGACTTCAAGAACTTTAGAGTAAGGAACAAGAACATTTCTCAATGTTGTTGTGTCTGTAACTCCATTAATTTCCAAAGTATAACTTTTACCTTCATCAAGTGCTTTGTATAGATTTACGTTTACAGTTTTAGCATCTTTCACAGTAACAGTTTTCAAAGAATACACTACTTTACCATCAGCATCTTTGATTACATAGTTAGCTGCAGCAGTTGCAGTAGAAGCTACAACATTTTTAGAATATTTAACAACGATATTCTTAAGATCGTCAGAAAGTGTAGCATTCACAACTTCTGGACGAGTCTGGTCAACTACTGGATTAACTGCGATTTTAGTGTCAGCAGCGATTACGTTACCAGTGTAATCTTTAACTCCAGTTACATACAAATCAGTTGCATATACCAAACGGTTAGCTTCTGAGAAAGTGAATCTGTATGTGTCATCAGACAAAGCTTTCACTTCGCTAGCTACCACTTTGTTACCACCACGCAACCAATGAACATTGGATGCCAATACAGTAGCTTTATCAACTGGCTCACTGAATTTCAAAGTAATTTCTTCAAAAGTTGCTTTTTCAACACTTGCAATTGTAGGAGCAGTTTTGTCTTCTACTACTGTGAATTTCAAGTCAGTTGACAAGTTCTTCAATGTAGAGAAATCTTGAACGCCAGCTACTGTTACAGTGTGTTCAGCATTTTCCAAAGTGTTGTACAATTTCAAGATCACAACATTACCTGTGATTTCAGTTGTTCCAGTAGTTGTTTTACCGTCAACTTTGAAGTTGTTAGAATTAGCAGCTTTAACTGGTTCGCTGAAAGTGATTTTGATTGTTTTGTTACCTAATGCTTGTGCACTTGTAGCTACAGGAAGCGCTGCATCAACTGGTGTGAACTTCACATCAGTAGCAGTGATTACTTTGCTAGCTGCACGAACGTTAGCAACAGACAATTTGTATTCTTTTTGGTTAACTAGACCTTCATTTGAATAAGTTGCTTTTTCAACTGTCAATGTTGCTACTTTTTTGTCATCAGACAATGCAACTTCAGTTACAGTTGGATTACCTTCACCAGTGATACTGTAGTTACCTGCATCAGTAGCTGTTACTACATCAACTTGACCGTCATATTTAACTGTTACTTCACGAAGGTTGCTTGCAGATACTGTGTCAACTTTAGTTGCATCAGTTACTGCAGGAGTATTCAATGCTGCTTCAGCTGCAAATGCTGCTTCTACTAACAATGAACGAGTTGCGTTTGCTTGGAAGTTAAGATCCTTGCTAAGCAATCCAGCGTTGATTGCTGCTTGAACGGAACCTTTAGCCCATACAGTAGCAGTGTTGTCTGTAGTTGTAGGAATTTCAAGATTCATCGCCTTAACTAGAACTTCTGCTAATTCTTGAATAGTAACACTAGCTTTTTGGTTGAACAATTGTTTAGTCAAGTCTTGACCTTGCATAACACCAGCAGCAGTTACTGCTTCGATGTATGGTGCTGCCCAGTTCTTAGGATTGCTGTAACCAGCATCTTTATAAGAAACCTTGTCTGTTACTTCTTTCAATCCAGTTACTTTAGTGATAACTTTCGCGAATTCAGCGCGAGTCATGTTATTTTCAAGTCCTGCAGTACCATCTGGATAACCAGTGAAGATACCTTTAACTTTCAATTCGTTAAACTTGTCTTGTGTGGATAGTGTTGCAGTATCTGCGAATGCTACAGAAGCAAACATTGAGAATGCCATTGCTGTAGATAAAGCTACTGATAAAATTTTCTTCATAACCTTTTTTTCTCCTCCTTGGGCGTACATTACATTATTATTTTCTTTAATTGGGTAGCTCGTGTTACTCATTGGCCGATACACCCCCTTTCTCGAGTTGAGCAAATAAATATAAATGATGTCTGTGACGGGTATCACAGAAACTGGTAAGCGACAATCAGAAAACATAGACTAGCTTCCAAGCCTACTTTAAGTATTATACTATGGGTACAAGTTGCAGTAAAGAAAAATTTTCTAATTTATAGAACAATTTTCTTGTGGCGATTGCCCATTGCTTAATGACTCTATATCTTAGACGCATGAGTTTCGAGAAAGTTGCACCTTTATAAAAAAAAAATCAATTTTGTTACCACTTCATTCTGATTTATACAGATTAATTACACATATACCCTACTTCTAACCAATAAACACACAAAAAGACGCCTTATGGCGTCTCTTTGTGTGTTTATTTACAATGTAGTTATTACAATTTGTTACTTAATCTTCATCGCTAATTGAATGATCTGGGCTCTCATCTCAGGACTTCCATTAATATTCTCATACATTTGTTCAATCGATTGTTTATTCTCACGATAGGTTTTCTCGTGCTTTATAGTCACATGCGACCATTCAATGAGATTATTCTCTGCTGTTAACAGTTCGTTGAACGCAGCATGGAATCCTGTCTCTTGAACTAGGCCTTCCATCACTTCTTGAGAAATCTCTCTAACCTTGCGTGTTGTTTCAATTTGCTTCTCCAGCACACTAGCTCTATTCTCAAATACTGTTTTTGCCTTCATATAATCCATCTGAGCTTTAGAATAGATCGATTTCATAAGTAACCTTCACCCTCTAGAAAAAATTAATTTCTTAAACATTGTATCTCATAGAACGTCAAATTACAAAATATAGTTCATGGAAAAGGGTAGAAAACAGGTAGTTTTCTACTCTATTCCATTCCGTACGCTTCTAAATTTTGGGGATTTTTTTCAAATCGGCCATTACTTTAGCGACAATGATTGCCGCATCTGCACGTAGAATATTTGACTTAGGTTTAAATTTATATCCCTTTTTCAGATCATTTGGATCAATAGGACTTCCTAAAATATACCCTTTATCGGCAATAGCTAATATCGATGGTTGAGCATAGTAGTCAATATCCTTATAATCCTCGAAATACTTCTGTAGACCTTTCTCAACCTTATCTCTATCGGTCTCAAGTTTAACGTTCAATGCTCTAGCAATCATTAACGCTGCATCTTGACGTAATATGTTACCTGTAGCACCAAACAAACGCGGCTCTTGTCCGCGAACTATTCCTGCTCTAGCAGCTGTCTCAATGTATCTGAAATCCCATAATCCATCTACGTTAACCGTGTACAACGCTGTTGGAAGATCTGTGAAGTGATTAACCCCTTCATAATTCAATGGTAAATCTAGAACACGTACAATCATGCGAGCGAACTCAGCACGTGTCTCATATAAATCTGTTCCGAATTGTTCATCGGGATCAGATGCGTTCATAACTCCTTTAGCATATATCGTTTCTATAAAGTCTCGACCATAAGGGTGTTCAACGGTATCAGTATACGAATAACCTAGTTTAGCTACTACATAGTATCCGAATTGACTGAATGGAATTTTAATCGTGTGCTTGTTAGCATCTACTACTCCTCCAATATTTTCCCACTGCTGTAATACTGGATCATAATGGAACACAGTGATTAATCGACCACTATCCGTTGCAATCACAGGATCATAATTCAATGTCAAACTACCTATCTTGGAAGGAACTAGTTCCCGACTTGGATCTCTATCATAAAAGGCCTTAATTGGTGCACTAGGAAATTGATATGGATCATTACCTTTTGTCACTGGATCGTAACTTTCTCGTGTACTGATGTCATCAGCTAATCCAGGATCAATCCAGTATACAGGACTTGACTTCACAAATCTATCTTGGAAGTTTCCAATGAATTTTTGTTTACCTGTAGCTAAAACAAAGTCAAAATTGGATGATATTCTGTCATACTCATGACGATCTACAACCCCATCAGTGTTATTCCCAATAGAAAATAGAATATCATGTCCTGAGAACACTTGGTTTTTATATTGTTCTGTAACACTATAATCTTTTCTTAATAATGTTGTTCCTTTAGCAAAGGTCAAATTCAATGCCCCATCAAAAACTTTATGCGAATTCTTCATTGTCTCCAAATATTGTGCCCCAGGAATGCTTGCCGGAACATATTTCACATTTATGGAGTCTTTGAACTGGTCACTGCCCCGTGTGATAACAATATCTATCTTGTTATCCTTACCAGCCTTTAGATTCTTAACAAGAACACGGTAAGCTGGTGCATAATCAATCACGCCGTCGTAATCTGGATCGTAATTAATTTTCTCAGCAGCAACTTTGTTAATGGTAATACTATCAGCATCTTGTGAATAGATAACAACTTCTACAAAGTTCTTATTTACTACACGTTTCTGTGGAAGTGGTTCAAGTACAGTATACGGAATGGCTAATGAATTCACTTCCATGCGATAAATCGCACGTGGTCCATCATATCCTGAGTTATATAAACTGATTGTATATAACTTAGGACTTCCATCTCCGTATATATCTTGATCATTGAGAATAAAGCTGAAATATTGATCTGTATAATTGTAATACACTGTTAATCTTGGTTCATCGGCTTTAATCGTATTAAAGACATCTTTGTTCTCCCATGAAAAAAACTCATTACTTAAATTCCATTCGATATCTTTCATACCCGGCGATTGAATAAGTATCTTATAGTCTGATAAGTCTGCATTCATACTAGAAATAGCAGATTGTACATCAAATTTATTCATACCTAAATCGATAAAGTCAAATGTACCAAATACATTCATCTTTGTTTCTTTAGTCATATATACACTGTTCTTAAGCTGGAAATTAGGGTCTTTCGGTTTAGGATCATCGCGATATGATGTGCTGTATGGAAAAATTCCATCTGATTTGGGAACTGGTATTACAAGTACATTAGTCGGAATGATACTTACCTTCATTTTGCTCTCATATGAAGAGGATGCTGTTCTAACCACTAATTTAATGACGTTATCACCAATAACTAGTGCGCCATTTGTTCCATATACATCTGGTATTGATGACGGATCAAGCATAAATGATGTTTTTGCTGCTCCATTCTGAACTAATTTAACTAACGTATTATTAATATACAAAAACACACTTTGAGAAGTCCCGCTATATACTATCTCAGCATCATTTGCAATATCGAGAAATTGCCCCTTGAGATCATCTAAAGCTGTCATAATCGTATTCTGTCTTATAGCTAAGTCTTTAGTCGTATCTAGTTCAATCTTCATGTCATTATAGACACTATTGAACTGAACATAAGGATCAAATAGAAAATTCACTTTTACTTTTTTCTCAACACCATTTGTGGATAAATATATATTCTGTTCTCCGTTAGCAGGTAATTTAGTGAATTCAATAAATACCCGTTGCAGTGTTATTTGTTCACCATTTACTTTTTTGATAACAGTATCCTTTGCTGAGAGTAGTCTCCAATTATATTCTGAAGAGGCATATGTTACTTTATCAGCAGCATCAGTAATCTTCGTAATATCAACTATAGGTGTGGAGCTATTCGCTACCAGAACTTCTACTGCGAAAGGAACAGACAATATATTCGTTCCTTGCATCGGTGAGCCTGATAGACTCTTAATTTTATCATCCGACAGTTTCGTGTTGTACCCTGATAAATAATTAACTTCATGGATAAAGGCAGTATTCTTATCTCTGAGCCTAAAGCCCATGCTTGCCGACTTGTCTTCAACCTGAGGAGAACTAGTTCTGTTCCATGCACTTAGTTCAACAAAGTATTGCTTATCATAACTCAATGTAGTTGCAGGAAGAGAATATGCAATAGTCGCATATTGATCATCAGTTTCCACTGGATTAACTAACGAGAAGGGAGCAGTACCATTAGTTACGATTGTATTTGTTGTACCATCTTTAATCACATAAGAAATCTGATCCGCTGGATCAGGTGCAATTCCTTGTGTAATTGGGAGAACAGCTTGACCATTAATGGCAACGCTATTACTAGTTACTGTGAAGTCTGGATTGCTAATAAGGTCGCCTGATTCCAGGTTACCGTCCGTCGCTGTAACATCATAGAAGGTAACCCGTCCGTTGTAAAAGGTGATCTCTCTTGTGGTTTCAATCGACTGGCTATTATTACTTATCCGAAATGTAACGATATTGTTCCCTTGATGAATATTTACTGAAGTAGCATTAAATTTGAAAGCATTTTTTGAAGATACGTTGTATGTCCAACTCTTACCATTCACCTCAATAGTTACTTTATCTGCGTTAGGTGCCTTTCCAGAGATGGCGATGTCTACATTTGCTTTGCCAAAAGAGGATCCCTTTAATTCAGACGGTACTATTGTAGTACCATCTTCTTTCAACGGAATAGTCATACTACTAAATATAGCCGCCAAATCAATGAGCATAGGACCATTTCTATATTCCAAGTAGATCGAATCCTCTACCTGAGTTGTGCCTTGCTTTCCTTTGAATGTGATTTTATTCAGACCAGGAAATAATTGAATGTTAAGAATGCTAATATTCGTTCCATTCAATTTGATGCTTCCCTTCTGTCCTTCGCGTGAGTTAATAGGTGTAGTACCCGTCTTCGGAAGTTGATATACACTATAGGAGATCGTACTTCCAATCACATTATTTATTGCACCATCAAGTGTGACCTGTTCTGTATTAACTACTCTTGCATCAGTTTGTGTATATTGTTCATTGGGGAATGAAAAGAACCTTCCCGCTGCCGCATCAACTGTCGGCGATAATGTCGCCGGTAATATACCAACAAACATAGCTAACGTTAACACTAATGATAATAACCTTTTCAAAATTATGTTCCTCCTCTTTTTGTAAGCCTCACCTATCGAGATCGATGAAACATCGTTATCTACTATATCGGCAGGAATCTTACAAAATTTTAGAAAAATACATACAAAAACATCCTTACCATAAATTGGCAAGGATGTAAATTAAAATAATATATAGGTTATATTCCGAAAATTATCTAACGAACTTAATAACCATTATCATATAGTCCTTATTTCGATCTCGTCTCTGCACTCTCTTTCATACGCAGTCTTGCAATGAGATTCAATAATGGCCTCTTAGTCTTACCGATAAGTCCAATGACTTCGGCTCCGATCTGTAGGAAGAACATCATTACACAGATCACGACAAAGGTAACCCAGTTTGCATCGTACAACGCTGCAGACGATTGAATAACCGCTAGTACTCCGAAGAAAGTAGCAATGCCATAAATTATCAATACGCTTTGGCGGTGGCTGAAACCAAGTTCGCCTAAGCAATGATGTAAATGACCTTTATCTGGTGCGAAGATAGGTTTCTTCTGAACCCATCGACGAATAATTGCAAAGAACGTGTCCGACAAAGGAACCGCAATAATAATTAAAGGTGTTATAAGGGACACTATGGCAACTTGTTTGAATCCTAATAAGGATAACATGGCTAAACAGAAGCCAAGAAACAATGACCCGGAATCACCCATAAAGATCTTAGCTGGATGAAAGTTAAAGAATAGGAATCCAATAATAGCTCCAAGTAAAATGATACATAAAAGTGCAATCATCATATTGCCCATAAGCAGAGACATCACAAGGATCGTCCCGATGGCAATACCGGAGACTCCTGCAGCAAGTCCATCCAATCCATCAATCAAATTTATAGCGTTCGTCACTCCAACGATCCAAAGTATCGTAAGAGGTATCGAAATCCAACTCTCCAATACGGAGTAGTTATCATTAAAAGGTATATTTACAAAATTCACGGATATATCAAACCCAAACACCACAACACATGCCGCTATAATCTGGCATACAAACTTCAATTTAGCGGATAACTGAAAGCGATCGTCAAGTGCACCAATCAGCACAATCATTGTTCCACCAATTACAAACGCCTTAATGAAATTAGTATCCCGGAGCGACAAATCATTCGCTACGAATGGAAGTGTTAATAGAAGAGCCAGCATAAAGGCCAAATAAATTCCAAGCCCACCCAGACGAGGCATCACCTTCGTATGCACTTTACGTGCATCCG
Organism: Paenibacillus sp. Y568; assembly: GCF_059445545.1. Taxonomy (NCBI): domain Bacteria; kingdom Bacillati; phylum Bacillota; class Bacilli; order Caryophanales; family Paenibacillaceae; genus Paenibacillus; species Paenibacillus sp. Y568. The sequence goes on along the minus strand of NZ_JCAIUM010000010.1, from coordinate 128,756 downwards.
GTACATCTATGGCGCCTATTTTAAAAGCAAATTTCTTCACTTGAGGCGTAAGTAGGAGTGCCAGTCCTAAAGACAGGACAAATCCGATGATAGCTATCATTAACATTTAAGTCTTCAACCTCCATTTTCTCTAACGGAATGAATTATACTCCGTTCGAAAAATAAACACCAACTCTAAATTTCAGCAATTTACCGCTAAATTGGCCCATAATCGCTCATTTAGTTGGGTTTTGTTATGTTTTCTTTATTGCGGAGGACTTTCACTGCAAATTGCGGCAACGCAAGCATTCTACGATATCTCGTCGGTTCACTCAATAACCGATACAACCATTCCGATCGTAACTTTTGAAAAAGAACTGGAGCCCGCTTTGTTTTACCCGAAATGACGTCAAAACTGCCTCCAACACCCATCATTAATGGTACACCCAATTGTTCTTTATATTCATGAATCCAAGGTTCTTGCGTATCGGAAGAACGAGCAACAAACAGAATATCTGGATTTGTACCCTTAATTTGCTCGATTATCTTCGCATCATCTGCCGGACCAAAATACCCATCGTGATAACCTACGATATCTACACCCGGGTATTTCATTTGTAACCTTAAAGCGGTCTCTTGAATCACTTCTGTTGTAGAACCAAGTAAATAAACTCTCCAGTGATGACTTTCTCCCGTTCTCATGAGTTCATGTAGTAGATCGAAACCGGCAACCCGTTCCTGTACAGGATTACCAGCCACATTAGCCGCCCATACAACCCCCGTTCCATCGGGAACAATTAACTCCGCATGTTCCATTACAGTTCGATACGTTGGATCATTCAATGCAGCCATAACCATGATTGGATTTGCTGTAATAACCTGATGTGGCTTACGCATGGTAATTGCTTCTGTTAAGTACTGAACGGTATCAGACATCCCCCACTTGCAAACCTCAATTCCAAAAATAGGGACTGTCGGTACTTTGGGTAACCATTTCTCATTCATTTGTAATCACCTTTGAAAGTATATATTCAACAATACGTTTGGCAGGCACTTGAGATTCCTGCTTTAAACGATCTATTTGTGTTGCGTGAACATTCCGCCATTCCTCTTCGTGCAGCAGCAAATGTTCAATTTCTGATGATAGAGCATCCGGACTTAATGAGGAGGTATCTCCGACAGGTTGTTGATCTAGTCTTTGTAAGAAATGATTGATCTTAGGATCATAAGAGATACCTATCATTGGAACCCTAGAATTGGCAGCATAGATTAAGCTGTGTAATCTCATTCCAATGACAAGTTGGCACTGACTAATCTCCCATAACATGTCCTGTGGATAAACCATATCCGAGCATATGCTCATCTGGCTTCCTATAGAAGAGACATCTCCCAGTAGTTCCATCATATAATGAGAAGCTTCAACGTCAATTGGAAGATGAAACGGTAAGAATCTCACATGAATAGGTTGCTTCTTCATCACTATTTGTAATCCTTCAACAATCTTCTGAAGTTCCTTATAATCCTTCTCCCAATACCGGACAGAGATACCAATGATGGGTAGATTTCCTTCATACGGCATTTCATCATTTAATACTGTACTTTGTTCCCTAGGCCGGAGCCCCATCACTGGATCAGGAACAACATCTATCACTTTCCCCTGTAAACCCATACTCCGAAGCAACTCAGCTGATTCTTGGTCACGAACAGATATATAAGCACATTTCTTAAAAACAGATTTAATCATCGGATGAAATAACCCACGATTTACAGGACCTACACCCTGAGAATAAATAAATGTAGGCTTCTTCATCCATTGAGCCAGCTTGATAATCCCTAAGTAATAAGGAATTGTCTTCGGACCTGTAACATCCTGAAGTAAACTTCCTCCACCACTAATTAGACCACAGCTGTCTTTAATAGCTTGTCTTACTTCCCCAAGCTTCATACGATGTACCGCTTGAACTCCGTAAGTTAACTTAGTCCATTCAGGATCGATTGAAAGTACAACAGGTTGTAGCACTATTCCTAATTCCTTAGCCTGTTCTTCTAAAGCCATCAGAATGGACTGAAGAACAGCTTCATCTCCGCTATTCTTATACCCATAGAATCCTGATATAACTATCGTTTGAGAAGCGGTGACCATCGTTTCCAACACCCTTCTGCAATTTGCCATACGGCTATCGCGACAAGTCCAATGATAAGTCCTAATCCTAATCCCAATAGGTTTCGGACTAGAGAAATTATCTGCGGTGTATGGATATGCGCAAATGTATCAACCATAGACAATTGTCCGATGGTAGCAATAACCAAAATGTAGATAGCATTACGATACTTAATCGCCATAAAAGCTCCTAGTAAGAACAATGGATGTCCCATAAGGAATTCTTTACTACGTGGTCGAACACCAAATGTATTCTCCATAAACGAGCGGAATGACATCTCAAGCGATGTTACGGAACCAGCGTTACCCGTACGACTTAAGTAATAGTAACCTACTATTGCAATCAATCCGGCAACGATAACACCCATAATAGTAATTCTACTACGGAGGATTCTACTCATCTGCTGACGTAAATTCCCACCACGATACATAATTACATACAACCCAGTGAGGGCAATTGGTCCAAAGTGTAATAGGCTTACTCCTCGGAATTGGCTAAGAACTAATTCATACGTAACATTGTTTAGCAGAGCAACAACGAAAGGAATGGCACTTAAAGAAATGATCGAAGTCTTTACAAACAAGACAAGTGCGTGAGTCAACCGGCGACTAATCTTCATTTCCTTTATGTTAACATTCAGTTCGTTAATCTTACGTACAGCTAGCACCATCGCTATTGTCGGTGCACTTATTGCAACCAATAAGGCGAGTCCCTGCTCGAACAATGTGGGTTTTAGAATGAATAACCCCGCACTCCCGATCATTCCCAATAGGAAAGCTGGGATGGTTAGCATCGGAATGAAATAAGATATGAGTAGCGATATGAAAGCAACACCACCCAGGACAACTACCAACTTCAATATGCGTTGATATGAAGAATCTGTCACATCAAATGCCTTAGCTTGACCCATCGTAAAGCCGTTACTCTCCATTTTTTCAATGGCATTCCCTGGCTCTGTAAGACTATGGATTAAGTTATCCATAGGATTCGTAATCATGGCTTTTGAAGAATTACGACTTGGAGCTGCATTTAAATAGAACATTCGGATATTACGATCTTTACTTGCTAGAGCGAGACGATCAGCAATCGTCTGTACATCTAGATTAGCGTCACCTTCACTTAATGAATATAAGCGTACAACATTATAGTCAATATCATAAGCTAATTTGTTGAAACCTAATTGAGGTTTCTTTAAATTCTCAATAGCCACAATACCAATTCCATGCTCTTTTAGCAAAGCAGCAAAGGAATCCAAACTCTTCATGTCTGCTTGATTGTTGTATCCTTTTACGCTTTCCCCTTCAAAGAGAATGCGTGTTACCCCTGCAGCCTCAAAATCAGATAATAAATTTTCCATATAATCTTGATTGTAATCAAGACTGTCTCCTAATCGAGGTACAATATTAAATCCTTTATCACGCAACATGTTGAACGTTATTGGATCAGACCGCATCGGCTTCAGTATAGCATTCTCAAGAGGAGTCTCAATAATAAGCCCAGTATGGTTATTATATGACCATGGCTTAACTGTGATTTCCAACCTATTGAATGTCTCCTTAATCACAGGAGCTATCTGACTTGCACTCTCATCATTATTAAACGCTATGTACGTAAAATTCTCGTTCACAGGATTTACTTGATCTGTTTTGTTCGCGATATCTTTACTATTGTAAAGCGTTAACCGTCGTGATTTCTGGAATTCATCTAATCTACTTTCGAACATGGCCATGCTGTTTACGCCAGCATCTTTTAACCTATCCAATTGTTCACTGATAAAGTTCTCAGGATAAGCTTCATAAGCCGCCATATCCACTAAATCACGGTAATCGAATACAAGCTCTACTTGATTTGCAGATGTCTCCGTCTTATAGCGATCATACATCACAGGCATAGCAGCTACTATTCCTACTATAACTAGGATCCATAACCATTTCCGAGAGGAAACACTCCACTTTTTCCAATTATACTGCACTGACAAGTCCTCCTCATATCTCATTCAGGAACATGTCCTACTCTCATTAGAATGTCCATGTTCCTGAATCTATCCATACTATCTATACTATCTTTACAAACTTCTTATTAAGCATCAACGCGAGACATAACTTCTTGAACCAGCTTCGCGATCCGTTCCTCTGCGTTCCCTATAGAATCACCACGTACTGCAAAATAAACTTTAATCTTCGGTTCAGTACCTGATGGGCGGAGACAGAACCATGAGCCATCTTCCAACATAAACTTCAATACATTTTCTTGTGGAAGACCATCTAGACCTTTGGAATAGTCCAATACTTCATTCACTTGAACACCAGCAACTTCAAGAGGTGTTTGCGTACGCCAAGCTGTCATTTTGGATTGAATTTGCGCAATTCCGTCCTTACCCTTCAGTGTACGGGATTCCAATCTCTCTTGGAAATATCCGAACTGCTCATATAGCTCTTCTAGTACATCATACAATGTCTTACCTTGGCCTTTATAGAAAGCTCCTGCTTCAGCAATCAACATAGAAGCAAGCACAGCATCCTTGTCCCTAGCGTAATTGCCCGCTAAGTAACCATAGCTTTCTTCATACCCAAACAAATACGTATATTGTCCGGATTTTTCAAACTGAGTCATTTTCTCACCGATATATTTAAATCCAGTCAGCGTATTAATCACTTCTGCTCCATAATGTCGGGCAATTGCTGCGCCCATCTCACTCGTTACGATAGTCTTCACCACGACACCATTCTCCGGAAGTGTACCTGCTGCCTTCAACTGACTTAATAGATAATGAATCATAATAGCCCCAGATTGATTTCCTGAGAGTACGATATACTTACCATCTTTATCTTTGACTACAGCGCCCATACGATCACAATCGGGATCTGTACCAATTAAGATATCTGCATTTAGCTCTTCTCCCAGCTTCATAGCTAGTGTGAAAGCTTCACGTTCTTCAGGGTTAGGTGATTTAACTGTTGAAAATTCTGCATCTGGCTGTTCTTGTTCTGGAACAACATGAACATTAGTGAATCCAATGGCTTCAAGAGTCTTACGCACAGGAATATTACCTGTACCATGTAACGGTGTGTACACGATGCGGAAGTCCTTTCCTAAAGAGGAACGGATAAGATCAGCGTTCACGCTATGCTCAGCAATCGTACGTACAAATGCATCATCATCTGCTTCACCGAGCCATACTAACAGTCCTTGTTCCTCAGCTTCAGCTTGCTTAAGCCTCTTCACAGCGGAGAAAGATTCAACCTCTTTAATATGTTGAATAACTTGTTCTGCTTCATGAGGAATCAGCTGTCCACCTTGATTATTATATACTTTATATCCATTGTATTCTGGAGGGTTATGACTCGCTGTAATCACGATTCCACCGGTTGCACCCAAGTCACGTACACTGAATGATAACTGCGGAGTGGTACGAAGCGATGGAAATAATTTAGCTACAATTCCATTCCCAGCAAGTACAAGTGCAGACTCCAAAGCAAACTCTGGAGAAAAGTGACGAGAATCATATGCTATAACAACAGAAGGCTTACCTTCAGTTTGCCCAAATGATCCTAAAATATATTGTGCAAATCCTTGTGTAGCCTTACCAATCGTGTACCGATTCATACGATTGCTACCGGCACCTATAACGCCTCTTAGTCCTCCTGTACCGAACTCTAGATCTTTATAGAAACGATCCTCTAACTCTTGTGGTTCTTGCTCTAAATTTCGAAGTTCCTGTTTCGTGTCCTCATCGATATTAGAATCCTTGAGCCACTGCTCGATGTTATTAATGGATTGTTGACTTAATTGAGACATGTAAAGTCCCCCTTCACTTTTATATATAGATTAGTCTAAAGTCTACACTTATATTGAGAGTAAGTCTTTAGTTCAATCTATCTAGTAGAATGGTTTTCTAGTAGGATGACACAAGGAAATATGATCAGGTAGGATCCGATAATGCAAACATAATTTCACCTTCTGCTACAACTTTGTCTTCTACCTTCGCGACAGCCTTCCCTTTACCGAAGTTGCCTTTAAGACGAATAATCTCAACTTCTAATCGTAATGTATCACCCGGTACTACCTGTCCTCGAAAGCGAAAATTATCTAAGCTTGCTAAAAATCCAATCTTGCCCTTATTGCTCTCCACATTTAGAATAGCAACAGCTCCTACTTGGGCCAATGCCTCCGTAATAAGAACTCCCGGCATCACAGGGTAACCCGGGAAATGTCCCGTAAAAAAGGGCTCATTGATAGTTACATTCTTAATCCCAACTGCCCGTTTACCATCCTCAAGTTCAATAATACGATCAACAAGTAAAAACGGGGGTCTATGCGGAATGATCTCCTGAATTTGATTCACATCTAACACAAATAAAACTCCCTTCGAATAACCTTTATAAGTTACGGCAATACTATGTAATATCCTTCATCTTCTGCAGAATATGGAGGTTCAGATAAGGGACTTTCTCCTTAGGCATTATGTCTAATGGATGATGGTCCTTTTGTCCTTTATCCCCCATCATTATACAGTTATCCAACCTAAAAAGAAAACTCCCAAATGAACGGAGTTTTCTTCCTTTAGATCAACTTACTCGAATATCTAACCTTCGTTAAGGTGCAAAAACAAGGTCAAAGACATGCTTCCACGTATCCCATTGGAATACTTCACCCAAGCTACGCTTACCAAAGATCACATACCCTACTACTACACCTACTATTAAGGCTATTAGCAAAAACAGTGGAATCATGAATCTCAATACAATTCGCCATCTTGGTGTTTTCTTACGATTCTGTGCTGGCTTACGATCATCACCCATGATTACCCCTCCTTATCCTCGCAAATTGTTAGCAAGGCCCATCATGTTGTCACTGGAGGTTAATGAACGAGCTATCATTTGGTATGCCCGTTGTATTTGAATCATATTAGTCATTTCTGATGCTAAGTCCACATTAGATTTCTCTAATTTACCTGAAAGTATCGATACATTATCTGGCTTAACTGTATTGGTATCTCCAAAAACTTCATTATTCGTTACTCCATTTGCCACTACAAACTTATTCCCATCCATCTGAACTAGCCCTTCAGGTCTTTGCAACTCAACAAATTGAATCTGACCCACTGATACTCTTGTTGAAGTTCCGTTTGCTGTTGACCATACGTTTCCGTCATCATCTATCGCTACTTTTGAATTGGTCGGAACTATAATTGGCTGATTCGCCCGATTAAGTACATAATCGCCTTGGCTATTTAACAGCACCATAGAGTTCGGATCGTTCATAACTGGATTGAAATGAAATGATCCTTCGCGTGTATAAGCAATGTTTCCATCACTCTGTATAGCGAACAATCCATTACCCTGAATTGCGAGATCCGTCGGAATGCCCGTATCTTGAATAGCTCCTTCTATCATGTTAGATGTTACTGAAGCCAATTTTACACCAAATCCAATATTATGTCCTAGTGGTGTAGCTCGTCCTGTACTGCGAAAGTCTTCCAAATGGCTTTGAACGCGAGTCAACACATCTTCAAAAGAGTTTTCTTTACGTTTATATCCTATTGTATCCATATTCGCTATATTATCAGCTATTAGATCCAATCTAGATTGCATACTATTCATAGACACGGCAGCACTAATTAATGAGTTGTTCATGATCTAGTCTAACCTCCTCAAATAACATCATTTAATCCTATTCTATTACACTCTACCAATTTCGTTAACTGCTTTATCCAAGCTTCTATCATAATACTGGATAACCTTTTGGTTGGATTCATAAGCACGTGCAGCTAAGTTCAAATCGACCATAGATTGCGTCGAGTTCACATTAGATCTCTCGATGTATCCCTGTCTCACTTCTAAATTGTCACCAGCGATGCTCAAACGGACATCTGCAGCATCCATATTATCTATGCGAAACACACCATTTCCTTCTCGAACCATTTCATAAGGTTGATTTACAACACTTACCGCAATGGAAGTACCTGTAGGTAGTCCTGTAGCTGTATCAATGATGCGTCCTTTTCCATCCACCTTAAGATCTTCAATAGACCCCTTGATTGTGATTGGGTTATTATTTACATCTAATACCTGAAACCCTGTAGAAGTAATCAGTTGCCCATCAGAGGTCACCCTGAAATTCCCGTCACGTGTGTATCTAGTCTGCCCATTAATGTCCTGTACTGTAAAAAAGGTCTGTGGTTGATAGGTCGTATTTCCTTCCTCATCTATATATTTACCATTTGAGTCAAAAGGAATAGGTTGATTCGTATCCGGATCATACACAATAATATCTGACGAAAGTGCAAAATCCGTTGTATTATTACTCTCAGTCACAACACCCGGCGTAAACATGGAGATACTTTCCTCCATGAACACACCTGTATTAAGTTTTCCTAACTTACGTTCCAAATTGTTTGAATCTCCACCCGTAATAGATACGAGCACTTCTGGAAATGAACGTGCTACACTATCAACTTGTTTGTAACCAAACGTGTTGATATTCGCAATATTCTGCGTCACCGTATCATGACGACGCTGTTGCGAGATTAAGCCTGCTGCCGCTGTATAAAGTCCTCTTAACATAATCTACTTCCCCTTTCTAATCCTAATTCTAGCTGTATTAATAACTGTGAATAAACATCCCCTCAATAACCCATCCGTATTACACATCCTAAGAATATATATCGGCTAATTAATACTTTTTCTTTATCACTTTATCTAAATTGTCTAACATTATTCCAGTTCCTTTAACAACACAGTGCATAGGGTCCTCTGCTACAAGTACAGGGACACGTAACTCACTTGACAATAGTTCATCTAACCCATTCAATAATGCTCCTCCGCCTGTGAGGATAACACCGCGATCAATAATATCTGCTGACAACTCGGGTGGCGTACGTTCTAAGACAGATTTGGCTGCTAATACGATGGAAGAGATCGGATCCCACAACGCCTCTTGTACTTCTCCAGAAGTAATAGTAATGGTTAAAGGTAACCCTGATACCATATCTCTTCCGCGAATGTCCATCTCAGCTTGACTTCCACCTGGGTGCACAGTTCCAATGTTAACCTTAATGTCTTCAGCAGTACGTTCACCTATAAGTAATTTATACTTACTCTTTATGTACTTGGTTATAGCCTCATCGAACTTGTCCCCTGCTATTTTAAGCGAAGAAGCGGTAACGACATCGCCCATAGAAAGTACAGCAACATCAGTCGTCCCACCACCAATGTCAACAACCATGTTCCCACTCGGCTCATATATATTCATACCTGCACCAATAGCCGCTGCCTTAGGTTCTTCTTCTAAGTATACTTCTTTAGCACCACTACGCTCAGCTGCTTCACGAATAGACTTTTGTTCCACAGAGGTAATATTCGTTGGTGCACAAATGAGTATACGAGGGCGACTGTACCAGGTACGTCCCCCTACGCTTTCGATAAAGTACTTAAGCATCATTTCAGTTACTTCAAAATCAGCAATGACTCCGTCGCGCAACGGACGAATCGCTACGATATTGCCCGGAGTACGCCCAATCATCCGACGTGCATCATCTCCGATAGCAAGAACTTTTTTGGTATCCCTTTCAATCGTCACAACTGAAGGTTCATTTAAAACCACACCCCTTCCTTTGACGTAAATGAGCACATTCGCCGTGCCGAGATCTATTCCAATATCCTTGCTTAACATCATGAAGAGCCCCCAAAGTGTTATTTTATGGTAATTCATAGCGTCCTTAGTATCCAATCTATACGTTCGACAGGAATTTACAAAAAATTCATTTTCGAATATTTTAGATTACACGATTCGACCCTATACCATCTTTTAACATATCATACTTCAGGGGATGGATTCAATTGGAATTATCGTGATTATGCTATTATTATGACTTTACTGCACTGACAACCTCTCTTTTTTTATCATTCGTTTTTTTATACTTAATTTTGGTGGCTTCGCCTCCCCTGAGATGGCGGATTGATTTGTGATACTCTAGAATATGTTTGACTTGATCCGCCAGATCAGGATTGATCTCTGGCAGTCGTTCCGTTAAATCTTTATGCACCGTGCTCTTCGATACGCCAAATTCCTTGGCAATGGTTCGGACCGTTTGCCTAGTCTCCACGATACAACGTCCAATCTTGATCGTCCGTTCCTTGATGTAATCGTGCACGCCCCCGCCTCCCTACTGTGGATAGTTTGGTACATTATATGAGAGGCGTGCCTATATATTCGCAGTTTAGATGTCTGACAAGCTTTTGCATGCTCATTTTTTTTATGGACATGTTAATTTCGAACCACTTTAAGACCACCAAAAAGGCAGGGTATCCCCTGCCTTTCCAGTGTTTTTAGCGTTCTGTATCGTATGAATGGAGCTTAACCTCTTTATTTATTTCGGAGGAAGCAATTCGGATGGATTGACAATTTCACCATTGTTGTAAACTTCAAAGTGCACATGATTACCAAGGTCACTTTCCATTTCACTACGTCCAGCACTTGCAAGCGTACTTCCTTGAGTCACCTCATCACCTAACTTCACTTTAGCATCCGTTAGACTCTGATATACTGTCTTCAAATTGTTTGCGTGTGTAACTTCCACCACGGTACCCATCAATGGATGTGGATCTACCCGAGTGACCTTACCACTCAATGCAGCTTTGACTTCAAAAGTCTTATCATCCTCACGAGCTAGATCCAACCCTGTGTTCGTTACAAACGTATCATTGTATTGAACCATCGCTTCCAGATGGTTTTCTTCAGAACCTTTTGGATCATAGTACGGTTTCACAATGTTTACTTCTTTTGCATTCACTACTGGCCATGTCATACTCTCTGCCTTAGCAATGACTTCGAGTGCATCTTTGTCCAACGGGTTTATACCACTTTCAGTATCTTTGGATACGAGACTTTCAGATACTGTAGTAGGGTCTGTAGTAAGTGCTTTCTGACTGGAATCCTGATAGACCCACACTAAAGTTAGTATAAGTGCTGCTGCGGCCATGTACACTGCTGGGTAAATCCATCGTTTCGACAACAGCCTTTTCCATGAAGACAGTTTTTCAACCGGTGCTCCTTTTAATGGTTTAGGAGTTTCTCCATGCGTTTGATTTTTGTTTTGTTCATTCATAGTTATCACCTCTGTAATCATTCTTACCGAGATGAAATCTTTTATACCTTTTCCTGAACTATTATTTTTTAGAGAGTAGTTTAGTAACTTGTTGAAACTCAATTCCAGTATAATAGTGTTTGAGAATTTGAGTAGCTGTATACCCTTCCTTCGCCATCCCATTCGCTCCCCACTGACTCATCCCTACACCATGCCCGTAACCATATGTAGTGATAACAATATCATTCCCCGAGGCTACCCACGAGAACTGACTTGAACGCAATCCTAGTTTCTCACGAACTTCCCTACCACTGAATTTAACGCCACCAATAGTTACTTCTTTAATACGGTGTCCTTCTGTAGTTGAGAGAATATGAATAAGAGAATCGGAATTCTCATTCTTCATAGTAGGTATACTGATATTCGATAGGCCCAAATTACTTAAAAATTGTTTCTGACTTATCTTCAGTGTCTCTTTATAGTGTGGAGCTATATCCTTATCCCAAGGACTCGGTACACTTCGTAAATAAGGGATTGATGCATTCCAGTAATCTTCTGAGTTCTCCGTATACCCATTACTAGTTGAGAAAAAAGATGCCGTAATCGGTTTACCTTTATACGTCATAACTATATTGCTACTATCTTTTACAGCACGCTGTAATTTAGTTAGTAGCGTTGCCTTTTCACCGATCCATTCTTTCTCTAGTGTTTCCTTCGATATATAGACTTGATGGGCGACTGTATCCGTAACATCAGCACCTTCTATGGGCACACCACTCTTATCATTACTTAATAGACGTTGAATTATAAAAGTACGGGCGGCAATCGCCTGTGCAGTAAGTGCGTTACTCTCAAATTCAGCTGGCATTTCCGCTGCAACAACTCCTGTGACATAATCATCAAGCGGAAGCGTCTCAATACGGTCCAACTTGGACAAATATACGGATACCATTGTTTCTGGTCCTTGTTCTGGTTCGGATCCTTCTTGTCCAGCTACTACTTCAGGTAATGTAGGGGTTGTTTCCACAATCTGATTTTCAATTGGTAGGGTCACCACAGGATTATGCCTAAGCATCACTACGAATACAGGTAACACCAGTGCAAGCGTAAGCAGGCCCCCTACAGCCCATATGGTGGGTGGAATTCGCTTCTGCATAGCTTTGGGACTGCGCCATCTTATACGTCTCCCAAAACGATGTCGGCTGCTACGGGTACGTTTCCCCTGCCTCACATTAAATCGAATAGGGTTAGAGGCGGGAGGAGGATCTTCTACTTGTCTATTATTCACTAAGGTTGGTGATCCTAGAGAGAGAGGCTCAAGTGTTGCGGAATTAGACACTTCCTCAGAATCTAGAATTTGAGCTATAGGCTTTATCTTGATTTTGATTTGTTGGCGCGGATCTTTCATATGAATGTAACCCTCCGTTCTTTCTCATCAAATGTCTATGACTTTGCGGCTCTATCTAATTTATACATATGAGATTAGAAGATATGATAGAACCCATTTAAGAGAGAAGAAGATTACGATTCAAAAGACCCTATGAAGTATTAAAAGGATAATTTCCGCTTAACCTGTGAAACTCCAAATATTATCTGCACAAAAAAAAACCAAAAAGCCAAGCCAGATGGGCTTGTTCTTTTGGTTAAATTCATCACGTGTATAGTTGTGCGGATCTACTATTCTTCTAGTTAATTATACCCAAGTTGGTTGAACGGAGAATAGTTTCACTTCATCTTTGACTTTCTGTTGTTGAGGAACTTGTTCAGATACACTCTCCTGTACAGGTTCATCTACTGTAATTCGCCAAATATCAGCACCTAATGCCGACAATTTCTCTGCAATATTGACATACCCACGATCAATATGATGGACACCACTGACCTCAGTTGTGCCATTAGCCACAAGTCCAAGCAGGATTAATGCTGCACCTGCACGTAAATCTGTCGCACATACTTTAGCACCATTCAATTTGGCACGACCCGCAATGATAGCGGAACGCCCTTCTACCTTAATCTCAGCATTCATATGTTGAAATTCATCTACATGCATGAAACGATTCTCGAATACCGTCTCCGTCACAACACTGGTACCTTCAGATACCAATAGGAGCGACATCATCTGTGACTGCATATCTGTCGGAAATCCTGGGTAGGGAAGTGTCTTAATATCTACTGAACGTAGTGGACGTTTCGCTGATACACGAATACCATTCTCGTCAGGTTCAATATTTACACCCATCTCCTCCATCTTCGAAATGACTGGACCTAAATGGTCTGCAATTGCTCCTTCTACATATACATCCCCACCTGTAATCGCAGCAGCCACCATATATGTACCTGCTTCAATGCGGTCAGGAATAACCGTATGCTTCACACCAACCATTTTGTCGACACCTTCGATACGAATCATTCCTGTACCGGCACCGCGAACTTTGGCACCCATACTATTCAGATAATTCGCCAAATCGACAATTTCTGGTTCTTTAGCCGCATTCTCAATAAAAGTAGTTCCTTCTGCCATTGTAGCTGCCATCATAATATTCTCAGTGGCGCCTACGCTTGCAACATCCAAATAGATCTTGGCACCGCGTAATCGTCCGTTACTTTTAGCTTCAATATAACCTTGACCTAAGCTGATTTCTGCACCAAGAGCCTCAAACCCTTTTAGATGTTGGTCAATTGGCCGTGTGCCAATAGCACAACCACCTGGTAAGGATATCCGAGTATAACCCATTCGAGTGAGCAAAGGACCCATGACTAGAAAGGAAGCCCTCATTTTGCGAACGTATTCGTATGGTGCCTCGCATGTTGTTATATTCTCCGCGTTGACTCTTAACACTTCGTTGTCATAACTTACGTTCACACCAAGCGATTCCAAAACCTTGCTAATTGTAACCACATCGTCTAGAGGAGGAGCATCATAAATTATACTTTCTCCTTCTCCTCCTAATAGTGAAGCAGCGATGATCGGAAGTACTGAATTTTTAGCCCCGCTAACTTTAACTTTTCCGATCAATCTATTGCCACCGCGGACGATAAATTTGCTCATCTCGATTCCCTCCGCGTCCGTAATTTTTCCTTTTTATGCTAACTATCTGAAATGGCACTCTTATTTTTCCAACTTACATCATAGCATTGATTATTTCACGTGTACAAGCGTTTTTTTGAAGTTACAGATTGATATCAGAGTTAACAGTTAGTTATCATTATGTTGTACGTTCATAAAAGGTTCTAATAAATATTTACTTATTTCCATTGTTGACATAAAAAAATGTTATTATTCGACAAGTATTATTGTAGTCCAGATATTTTATCTAGTCATCCCTATCAGGGATATAACCACTCATGATCTCTTTAAAACATAAACCTTAACATTTGGCTCCACGTTAGATAGTCCAACAGAAACCCAGCAACAAAATGACCTAGTACTACGGCCAAAAGAACGTGCAACAATCTCCCTTGAGCTCCTTTTGGATTTCGAATGACAAGATCTAACTTCAGATTCTGCAAAGCCCACCACGACAACCAAATACAAAATAGCGATACAATAATAGAAACGAGACCACCAACGCTTACTACTCCAGATACCGTATTTGACATGGCTTGACTCATACCGGTTCATCTTATCCTTTCTACAGTGCTGTTGTTAACACTCTTTTCACGACTCTTCCATCATACTTGCCTTAATCAAAAGAATCCACTTTTGAAAGCGCTATATCTGTAATTTCTTTATTTTTTTTATTATTAATTTGATCTTAAGTCTTGATTAAACACCTTCCTACTCATTATGAGCATTGAGGTGAAATCCAACACTGAATTTTAACAAGATCCAATGTCATTGATTGGTTGGTTAATGCAAAAAAACAGTCAAGCTAGATAATAGCTGACTGTTTCTAATTACATTTATTTTTTGACGTGTGAATATACTTCAATCCGATTCATGGCTCTCTTCAGGGATAGCTCAGCACGTTGGAAGTCAATATCCGCTTGGTTACGTTTAATGGCATCTAAACGACGTTCTGCACGTTCTTTAGCTGCGACTGCACGTTCCACATCAATTTCTTTCTCAAGTTCAGCACTTTCCGCTAGTACAACCACTTTATCTTGACGTACTTCTACAAATCCTCCACTTACTGCAATGGAGTTGTATTCGTTGCCCTTTTTAATACTAATCGGAGCAACCTGTAAAGGAGTAATGAATGGGATGTGACCAGGTAATATACCTAGTGCCCCTTCAATGCCGTAGACAGTCAATCCGTCAACCTCGCCGGAGTACGCTAGATGATCCGGCGTTACGATTTCTAATAAAAAGGTGCTCATTTATTTCACTCCTTTAAAGCTATTCGGAGAATAGCTCACTTCGAAAGCATACCCTTAGCTATTCGGAGAATAGCTAAGTTCGATGGAATAACGTACACCGTTTAAAGTGTTTTCGCTTTCTCAACAGCCTCTTCAATGGATCCAACGAACAAGAATGCTGCCTCTGGAAGGTTGTCATGCTTACCTTCTAGAATCTCTTTAAAGCTGCGAATTGTATCTTTAACTGGAACATATTTTCCTGGGAATCCATTAAATTGTTCAGCTACGTGGAATGGTTGAGATAAGAAACGTTGAATTCTACGCGCACGAGAAACCGTTAATTTATCATCTTCACTCAACTCGTCCATACCAAGAATCGCAATAATATCTTGAAGTTCATTATAACGAGCCAAGATTTGTTTAACACCTTGTGCCACGTTGTAGTGTTCCTCACCTACGATTTCTGGAGCTAGAATGCGTGAACTGGATGCTAACGGATCTACCGCTGGGTAAATCCCCATTTCAGAAATTTTACGTTCCAAGTTCGTTGTTGCATCCAAGTGAGCAAATGTCGTAGCTGGAGCCGGATCCGTATAGTCATCGGCAGGTACGTAGATAGCTTGAATAGATGTAACTGAACCCTTCTTGGTAGAAGTAATACGCTCTTGTAATTGACCCATTTCTGTTGCCAATGTTGGTTGGTAACCAACCGCTGATGGCATACGACCAAGCAATGCGGATACTTCCGAACCAGCTTGTGTGAAACGGAATATGTTATCAATAAACAATAGAACGTCCTTACCTTCTTCATCGCGGAAATATTCCGCCATTGTAAGTCCAGTAAGTGCTACACGAAGACGCGCACCTGGAGGCTCGTTCATTTGTCCGAACACCATGGCTGTTTTCTTAATAACACCTGAATCTGTCATTTCATGATACAAGTCATTACCTTCACGCGTACGTTCACCAACACCCGCAAATACGGAAATACCACCGTGCTCTTGTGCGATATTGTTAATCAACTCTTGAATAGCTACGGTTTTACCAACACCTGCACCACCGAAAAGACCGATTTTACCACCTTTTTGGTATGGAGCTAGAAGATCGATAACTTTAATCCCTGTTTCAAGCATTTCTGCTTGTGTAGCCAGTTCATCATAGCTTGGAGCTTCGCGGTGGATAGGTCTCTTAAATTCAGAGACAACTTCTCCAACTTGGTCAATTGGTTCTCCTAATACATTAAATACACGGCCTAGTGTTGCTGGACCAACAGGTACATTAATAGCTGCACCTAAATCCGTAACTTCCATCCCGCGAACCAAACCATCCGTACTTGACATAGCAATACAACGCACCATGTTATCGCCTAAATGATTAGAAACTTCCAGAGTCAGGTCAATTGGTCTACCAGTTGGTAAGACAGCCTGAATTTTAATCGCATTGTATATTGCTGGAAGTTGACCTCTTTGAAATTCGATGTCGACAACCGCACCCATAATGCTGACTACGCGTCCTTTATTCATCTTTTGTT
Organism: Paenibacillus sp. Y568; assembly: GCF_059445545.1. Lineage (NCBI taxonomy): Bacteria > Bacillati > Bacillota > Bacilli > Caryophanales > Paenibacillaceae > Paenibacillus > Paenibacillus sp. Y568. The sequence continues at coordinate 111,697 of NZ_JCAIUM010000010.1, read as the reverse complement.
TCCCTCCTACAAGTTTGCTTCAGCCACAGTCTTAGGTTTTATATCATTACAACCATATTTACATGGCTTTAGTGCGAATTCATATCCTTCATGAATCTTAGGCTTGGGAATCTGCTCCAGCCACAATTTCAGAAATTTCTTGCGTAATTGCTGCTTGACGAGCACGGTTAAATGTCAACTGAAGCTCCCCGATCATCTTCGTAGCATTCTTAGTTGCGCTACCCATTGCCGTCATCTTGGAACCTAATTCACTCGCTTTTCCATCCAACATTGCTGAGAATATTAATGTTTCTGCATACTTCGGCAAAAGCACTTCTAATACAGCACTAGCAGAAGGCTCATATTCATAAGCCGCTGTGACACCAGAATCCATACCGTCAGTTACCATTGGTAACAACTGTTCCACTTCAGGTATTTGCGTCAAAGCATTCACAAAACGGTTATAACAAATATGCAATTCATCAATATGTCCCAATTCAAAACGTTGAACTGCTGTATAAGCGATGGATTTGATATCTGCAAACGAAGGAGTATCAGATAGGTCTGTTAAATCTTCCGTTACAGGAAGCTCTCTACGGCGGAAATAATCACGGCCTTTTCGACCAATTACGAAAATCTCGTATTCGTCTTTAGACTGATGACGTTCAGCAATAGTAACCATTACCTTCTTCAGAATATTCGTATTATATCCGCCAGCAAGACCACGATCTGAAGTTATTACCAAATAACCTGTTTTCTTCACTGGACGCTTCTCAAACATCGGATGCGTGATGTCAGTCGTAGCAGAAGCGATGCTGAACACTACCTCTTTGAGCTTATCTGAGTAAGGACGGGCTGCTGCAGCCTTCTCCTGTGCTCTTCTCAACTTAGAAGCAGCTACCATTTCCATTGCTTTAGTGATTTGTTTGGTACTCTGTACACTCTTTATCTGACGTTTAATTTCACGTAATCCTCTTGCCATATTTTCACCACCCCAAAGTTTTGACGAAGTCAAAACTAGCATCGTAAGCATTTCTTCATTTATAAAAAGTGATACCGAGCCTCACGGCCCGGTCTATGATCTACGCCGATACTGAAAATCCTCTTTTGAATATCGCAATAACGTCCTTCAAAGCATTCTCATTGTCAGCAACCAAGTCCTTCGTATCACGAATAGATTGAAGGATCTCTGCATGGTTACTTTCTACAAATGTAATGAATTCTTTTTCGAAACGACGAACATCAATAACAGGAATATCATCTAAATAACCCTTAACTGCGGTATACAAGCTTATAACTTGTTGTTCTACCTTCAGTGGTTGGTTTACGCCTTGCTTAAGGATCTCCATCAATCTTGCTCCACGATTTAGACGTGCTAATGTTGATTTGTCTAGATCAGAACCGAATTGGGAGAACGCTTGAAGTTCACGGTATTGTGCAAGGTCAAGCTTCAAACCACCTGCGACTTTTTTCATCGCTTTGATCTGTGCTGAACCCCCTACGCGTGATACGGAAATACCAACATTGATTGCCGGACGTTGACCGGAATAGAACAATTCAGATTCCAAGAAAATCTGTCCATCTGTAATTGAGATAACATTTGTTGGGATATAAGCAGATACGTCAGAAGCTTGTGTCTCAATAAACGGTAATGCCGTTAAAGATCCTCCACCTAGAGCATCGCTCAATTTAGCTGCACGTTCCAACAAACGGGAGTGAAGATAGAATACATCCCCTGGATAAGCTTCACGACCTGGCGGACGACGAAGTAGCAAGGAAAGTTCACGATATGCTGATGCCTGTTTCGTTAAGTCATCATAAATGATAAGCGCATGCTCACCTTTATACATGAAGTATTCACCCATAGCACAACCTGCATATGGTGCAATGTACAATAGTGGTGATGGATCAGAAGCAGGTGCAGTAACAATAATGGTATATTCCAAAGCGCCATGACGACGAAGTGTTTCTACTACTTGTGCAACGGTAGATTGTTTCTGACCGATAGCGACATAGATACATTTCACGCCATTACCTTTTTGGTTAATAATAGTATCAATAGCAATAGCTGTTTTACCAGTTTGACGGTCACCAATGATCAACTCACGTTGTCCACGTCCGATCGGTACCATTGCATCAATGGCTTTGATCCCCGTTTGCATTGGTTCATGTACTGATTTACGATCAATAACACCTGGTGCATTGTTCTCAACTGGACGGAATTCAGTCGCTTCGATTGGACCTCTTCCATCAACAGGTTCTCCAAGTGCATTCACGACACGTCCAAGCATTGCTTCCCCAACGGGAACCTGCATGATCTGACCTGTACGTTTAACCTGGTCACCTTCTTTAATCTCTGTGTAACGACCTAGAATAACAACACCTACGTTGCTTTCTTCAAGGTTGAGTACCAATCCGACAACACCGTTGGAGAATTCCAAAAGCTCACCGGACATAGCGTTCTCAAGTCCATGGACGCGAGCAATACCATCACTTACTTGAATGACAGTACCAACTTCAGCGACTTCTATATCGGATTTATATTGTTCTATTTGACTTTTAATAAGCGTGCTAATTTCTTCAGGTTTGATACTCAATGTTTTCACCCCTATCTACTGTGCTTGTCATTAAATGATTTTTCAAGACGCGCAAGCTTTCCGGAAATACTACCGTCATACAACGTATCACCTATAACGACCTTTAATCCTCCAAGTAGACTCTTATCGACAAGGTTATTTACACGAATCGTTTTGTGAGCAACTTGGCCAAACTCTGTGGCTACCGCTTCTATTTCACTGTCATCAAGAGGATATGTTGAATACACTAGGGCATCGGCCATACCTAGGCTCTCGCCTTTCAATTTGATGTAGCTGTCTAGAAGATCGGGGAGGATATCCGTTCTCCGCCGTTTCACAAGTAGTTCCACAGTATTCATCACAGACTGTGACAGCTTGCCTTGAAGTGCTCTATTGAATGCATTCAATTTGTCTGCATCGGATATGTTCGGTGTCGTTAAGAATCTTTCAATATCATCATTAGATTGAATAGCTTCAACGACAGCCTGCAGTTGTTGTTCAACTTCAAGCGTTACATTATCCTGTGAGGCAACTTCAAACAGTGCTTTAGCGTACCGTTTGGCGACTACCGTATCTCGGCTCATGATTTACCCCCTACCTCTTTGAGGTATTGGTCTACGAGTTGTTCTTGTGTACCATCCACACTTACTTCTTTCTGAAGTAATTTGGATGCAATTTGTACAGAAGCTGTACCTATTTCACTTCGTAATGCTTCCACAGCCTTGTTCTTTTCACTTTCAATATCGCGTACAGCCTCAGACTTAAGACGTACTACAGCATTGCTAGCTTCTTCAAGAATCTGTTCAGCTTGTTTACTACTTGTTTGTTTAGAACGTTCTACGATATCATAAGCTTCTCTACGAGCATCTTCCAACGCAACCTTCTGATCTTCAACATATTGAGTTGCTTGTTCACGAGTCTGTTTCGCATCTTCTAATTGTTTTAGAACGAGTACGCGGCGTTGCTCCATAATGTTAAATAACTTGTCAAATGCATATCTATTTAGCGCCAAATATAAAATGATAAATGAGATGATAGATATGACTATGGTCTCCCAATGGATATCCAATGAAGTCACTCCTTTCCGTTAGCACGAAGTGCGAATCGTCCAGCATAAACGCATAAGATTGATCTACGTTTACCTATGATAAATAAAGAGATTTAAGAGTAAAGTCTATATCTCTGAACATTTTGAACAAAATGAAGGCGCGGATGGCATTGGCCCTCCCCGCCAACCAATTTTATTACGAGAACATGATCAAGAACGCGATAACAGTAGCTGCCAATGGAATAACTTCGACGATACCAACACCGATAAACATTGTTGTTTGAAGTGCGTTACGTGCTTCTGGTTGACGAGCAATAGATTCAACTGTCTTACTTACGATCATACCATTACCAAGACCTGCACCAAGTGCCCCTAAACCAACTGCGATAGCTGCTGCTAAAAATTCCATTATAAAATATCCTCCTTAAAATCTCTTATTATTTAGTAAATATAATATCTTCTGCGTAAAGAATCCAATCATTTCTGAATCTGTTCGCTGAAGGTAGTTAATGTTCTTCGTGAATCGTTGTTTGAGCAATATATACCATCGTCAGGATCGTAAATATAAAGGCTTGTAAAGCGCCTATAAAGATACTGAATCCTTGCCATACCGCGAGAAACGGAATCCCTATATAACCAAGCTTCAGGATAACGGTAATCAGTACTTCCCCAGCAAATATATTGGCGAATAACCGGATTGCAAGTGCAATGGGTTTAGATAAATTCTCAATAATATTCAACGGTAGGAAAATAGGAAATGGTTCAATATAATGTTTCAAATAATGTTTACGATTTTTCTTAAGTCCAAGATAGTTCATTAAGATGAAAATAACGATTGCAAGTCCAGCAGTCATGTTAATATCCGCGGTCGGTGATTTCCACCAAAGAATCTCAGCATGCTCGCCATTTCCTAAACCTCTTGTAGCTTCAATAACGTATCCAAAGATTTCTTCAGGACCATGCGCTTCTGTAATAATAGAAAAAGGTAATCCTAACAAGTTCGATACAAAAATGAATAGAATCAGTGTAAGTCCCAGAGATAAATAAGGTTTTCCTTTCTTCAAGTCCATTGCACTTCCAATGAGACCTTGAACAAATTCCACTACCCATTCCATAAAATTCTGCAGCTTGGAAGGATTCTCTACCGATAAATTACGAACACAGAGCCTAGCGAACACGAATACAACAATCATAGTCACAACCAACATAAAAATGGCTGATAGATCGAGGTTCAGTCCCCCTACATGGATAATCGGATGTTCATGCATTGAAATGTATTCCCTCCTTTCGCATAATCTATTAAATGACCTTTTTCACACTCAAATATATACCTACAGGAATGGTCAAAAGCTGTGGTACGAAGAGTCCAGCTATGGTAAGTTCAAGTGAAAAATGCTCAACTTTCACTGAAAACATCACAGCTAGAATTGCGAAACAAATTCGGCTTATAAACCCTAGGCTATACGCCCTAGATCCTGGAGTTGTAACAGCATGTGCAACATTACGAACCTTAGACGATAGATGACGAGTGCTTACTAGACCTCCAGTCATGCCCAAAACCATACCTAGCGTATAAATTCTGGTCTCCGGATGAAGCGCCCAACCCATCAACAACCCTGCCATAATGATTAATGACACTTTGGTGACACCCTTCACTATAGAAGCTATATCATCCATTTTGTTCTCCAATCCACTTTTTGATCAACATGACAATATGAAACGAACCCAACACTAACCCAGAGATTGTTCCTATTGCTATCCAATATCTCGGTCCTTCCAACGCATTGACTAACCATCTTGCAGTAAAGAAACCAATGAGAATATAGGTAGAAAGAATACCTCCAGCTCCACCGATATAAAGAGCTAAATACCAAGGATTATCATTGTTTTGTGGGTTGTCCATAGCTCAATCCCAACCTATTTTACTTAATATTTGAAGAGTTTGTCAATCAAACGTTTTCATTGTATTAAAGTGTGAAAATACAAGAAAACATCTCTCGTATATTCACTAATTTCAAAGAACCGTACAGTCTAACTGTACACTATTCTATGGGTTTAAATATAACACCAATTCACTTATTTGTGAACATTCTGTGAAACTCTTCAGGACGTTCGCTTTCTAAACCGAAATGGTGAAGAATCGCATTGACAATTCTCTCTGAAGCCTTTCCATCTCCGTATGGGTTGGCGGCCCTACTCATGGAATCATATACTTCAGAATCAGTTAATAACGTTTTGGTCCGATCGTACACCTTCTCCTCGTCCGTGCCCACCAATTCTAGTGTTCCAGCCTGAATTCCTTCAGGACGCTCTGTCGTGTCGCGAAGTACCAGTACAGGTACACCAAAGGACGGCGCTTCTTCCTGTAACCCTCCAGAATCGGTTAATATCAAATGGGTATGGGGATAAAAATTTTGTAAATCTACAACATCCAACGGATCGATAAGTTTAATCCGTGGGTGATTCCCAAGAATCTCATGCGCAGGATCCTTAACAGCGGGACTCGGATGAACTGGATACACAATGGCTACATCCTCGAATTCATCGGCTATCCGCTTAACAGCACGGAAGATATTGCGATGTGGTTCACCCTGGGATTCTCTACGGTGCGCAGTCATCAGAATAAGTCGTTTACCTGAGGCCCAATCCAATACAGGGTGATGATAATCAGGCTGTATAGTATATTGAAACACATCTGTAACGGTATTTCCTGTGATATAAATGCTTGACTTTGATTTATTTTCAGAAAGCAAATTATTTGCAGACATGTCCGTTGGAGAAAAATGTAAATCCGCAATAACCCCTGTTAATTGACGATTCATTTCCTCAGGAAATGGCGATTGCTTATTCCATGTTCTTAAACCAGCCTCGACATGACCCACTTGAATCTGTTGCATAAATGAAGCATAACTAGCAAGGAAAGTCGTTAATGTGTCTCCATGAACGAGTACAATATCAGGCTTAGCTTCCCGTAGCACAGGCTCCAGACCTGCCAACACACGAATGGAGATTTCGTTCAGTGTCTGGCTCTCCTTCATAATATCTAGATCATAATCTGGGTGTATATTAAAGACTTCCAAAACCTGATCTAACATTTGACGGTGTTGTGCTGTTACACAAACAACCGATTCAATTCTATCGGGGTGTTTCTGTAATTCCAGAATGAGCGGAGCCATCTTAATCGCTTCGGGTCGAACTCCGAAGATCGTCATCACTTTTATCTTCTTTGACATAAATGAATACCCCTCTTTTCTTACTTCGTTCCGTATAAACGGTCTCCTGCATCCCCTAGACCAGGGACAATATACCCATGTTCATCTAATCGCTCGTCCAAAGCTGCTACGTAGATGTCTACATCTGGATGTGCATCCTGAACCGCCTTAACACCTTCTGGTGCAGCAATTAGATTCATCATCTTAATCTGAGTACAACCACGTTTCTTGAGCACGTCAATAGCAGCAATAGCTGAACCACCTGTTGCAAGCATCGGATCGATAACAATTAATTCGCGTTCTGTAACATCTGTAGGTAGCTTCGTATAATATTCCACTGGCATAAGTGTTTCTGGATCGCGGAATAACCCAACGTGACCCACTTTTGCTGCAGGAAGCAGTTTCAGTACACCATCAAGCATACCTAGACCAGCTCGTAGAATAGGAACAAGTCCTAACATACGTCCAGAAATGACTTGGCTTTCTGTCGTACACACGGGTGTCTTTACTGTAACAGTCTCCAATGGGATATCTCGTGTAATTTCATATGCCATTAAAGTAGCTACTTCATCAACAAGTTCTCTGAAGTCCTTAGTATTAGTCTCTACATCCCGAATGAAAGTAAGCTTGTGTTGAATCAAAGGGTGATCACAGATCACCAATTTTCCTTTTTCCATGGTAAATCCCTCCGGTTAATTCATATGTGTTATTGTTATTAATGTTTATCAACGCTTCTGCATCGTCTTACAAACCTCGTCTATTATAGCATTCCACGAAAAGAATTTGCACCCACCTTGATTTATCTAAAGGTCAACCAGTAAAAGTATCTTATATTTACCTAACTTATATACATAGTCAACGCAGTCTTTCATTCAATTTGAGATATACGCATCATTAAGTTGGAAATTTCTACATCGAAATGATGTCTTTCTATAATATGTACAATTTCCTACTTCTACTTTTTTAGAAACAAGTTACCTTTAATTACGTTAAATTCAGTCTATAGTTTCATATCAAATGGCAAAGTTCGTTTTTTCGACAAAATTCGCACTTTAACAAAAAAAGACTGGAGAATTATCCCCAGTCTATCTCAAACTATTCATTTATTAATATTTCAAATCAGTATATAAAGGGTATTGATCTGTAAGTTCAGTCACTCGTGCAGTTGCTTGGGCAAGAATCGCTTCATCTTCTGGATTCTTTAGAGTTAGAGCAATGATCTTGCCGATCTCAACCATCGCCTTCTCATCCATGCCACGTGATGTTGCAGCTGGAGTACCCAAACGAATACCACTAGTTACGAATGGGCTCGTTGGATCAAATGGAATCGCATTTTTATTGACAGTTATACCGATTGAATCTAGTACTTTCTCTGCCAACTTACCTGTAATGTTCACACTACGAGTATCTACTAGCATCAAGTGATTATCCGTACCCCCTGATACGATGTTCAAACCTTCACTGATCAGAGTCTCAGCCAACACTTTAGCATTCTTCACAACGTTCTCTGCATAAGTCTTAAATGATGGATCCAATGCTTCCTTAAGAGCTACCGCTTTAGAAGCAATAATATGCATCAATGGCCCACCTTGTGTTCCTGGGAATACTGCTTTATCGATGGCTTGTGCCCACGGTTGTTTACAGATAATCATCCCTCCACGTGGTCCACGAAGTGTTTTGTGAGTCGTCGTCGTCACGAAATGCGCGTGAGGAACTGGGCTCGGATGAACTCCTCCAGCAACTAAGCCTGCGATATGGGCCATATCTACCATGAACAGAGCGCCTACATCATTAGCAATGGAAGCTAGTGCTTCAAAGTCAATGGTACGTGGATAAGCACTTGCACCCGCGACGATTAAACGAGGATGATGTTTAAATGCCAACTTACGCACTTCATCATAATCAATGAGGAAAGAATCCTCTTGAACACCATAAGGAACAAAGTTATACAATAGACCGGAAGCATTCACTGGACTACCATGTGTTAAATGTCCACCATGAGCAAGATTCATTCCTAATACGGTATCTCCAGGTTTAAGCGCTGCTAGATAGACTGCCATATTCGCCTGTGCCCCTGAATGTGGCTGTACATTAACATGCTCAGCACCAAACAATTCCTTCGCACGATCACGAGCGATGTCTTCTACGATATCAACACGTTCACAACCACCGTAATATCTTTTGCCTGGATATCCCTCAGCATATTTATTCGTCAAAACGGAACCCATTGCTTCCATTACTGCTTCACTCACGATATTCTCCGAAGCGATAAGTTCAATGTTGTTACGTTGGCGTTTAAGTTCTAAGTCCATAGCCTCTAATACTGCTGGGTCAAACTTGCGTAATTGTTCCATTTTCATATTCCTCCTAAAGGTTTCTTGGTCTAATTCCATAACCTGTGCTAGAATCCCCGCTACGCTGACGAATTGTTCTTCCGATCGCTGTTGCCCTCTGATTTCTTGATTATATACCGCCTATTGCGGTTGAAATCAGAGGGCAAGCATATGCTTTCGGAGTGGTTTTCCTACGGAAACCCTGTAGGCGAACGCTTCGCTTCTCCAGGACAATTCCGTCCTCTTCGCTATGATTCTTCATATACTTCTGTTCGGTAGGCATTAGTTACGGTGTAGAGACATTTCTTTCTTAAAAATTTACTCGTCACTGCGTTTTACTTTTATAATCAATCACAAATATGAGAATTACCTTGTTGAATGGAAGGTTCACCTTCCAATTGGTATCGTGCTCGCTCGCCGCCAATAAGCTTCGGACGGGTGTAGGCAGCATTCACACGGGCTTGCCCTATATACCGAATGCTAGGACGGAAGGGTACGGCTACATGCCGTAAATGCATTCCGATCAAAGTCTCGCCGATATCCATTCCAGCATGCGCTTCTATACGCTCTGCAAGGCAAGGTTCCACCATACTCCGATAAGCAGCAGAAGCCATTGAACCTCCAGCTGTAGGATACGGAACTGCGGCAACCTCTGTCAGGCGTAACTCTTCTAGAAGCGTTCGTTCAATGACTAATGATCGATTCAAGTGCTCGCAACATTGAAACACAACATGGAATCCAAATTCTTTACGGACCTCATCAATCCCAAGAAGTAACTCATCGGCAACTTCCAACGCCCCTGCCGTACCGATATGACTACCTGCTACTTCACTAGTACTTGTACCTACTACAAGAATCTTGCCCTTACTCAGCTTAGCAACCTTTACAAGTTCCCGCAGTACAAGTGCTACTTGTTCTTTGAGTGAAGCTGCGGATATCGCACTCTGATCCATGGAAGAAACCTCCTTAGTCTTGCATATACCGTTCTTCAATAAGCTTGATTTTGTTCACACGGTTTACATGACGTTCTTCTTCACTAAATTCCGTAACAAGCCATTCTTTGACGATCTCACAAGCTAAACCGGGTCCGATAACACGTTCGCCTAATGCGAGTACATTCGTATCATTATGTTCTCGAGTGGCCTTAGCGGAGAATACATCATGAACTAGAGCACAACGTATACCTGGAACCTTATTAGCTGCAATACTCATACCAATCCCTGTCCCACACACCAATATCCCACGATCCACTTTACCCATTATCACTTGTTCACATACAGGAAGCGCATAATCAGGATAGTCCACCGCATCCGTGCAATTACACCCTACATCTACAACCTCATGTCCCAATTTCTCAATGACATTTATGATGTCCTGTTTTAATCGAATACCACCGTGATCTGTACCTAATGCGATTTTCATTTAGAAAAACCTCCTAATATCTCTCTTTTATCTTGTACCATTATACTCAATATTTGGCCAAAATACGAAAAAAGAGCAGTCTACGGTAATCCGTAGAATTGCTCTTGTGCCCAGGCGACCGGCCGTATATCCCGATGCTCCATCGTGGTTTAATCCACAGCGTCGCCAGTTACATCGGAACCGATTGTTCTTCTTTTTTCATGATAAAACAATCAACGACGAAATGCAACGATCAATTAATTGTTATTATTTGATAACTTCACTAGAAATCGATCAATAGCTGTACGTATCTCCGCTGCTGCCACTTCATAATCTTCGCGGGATCCACCAAATGGATCTGATATATCAAAGCTTGGAATACGTTGCTGGATCTCAATCATTCGTTCTCTATTCTCAACGGGTTTACCTAACGCTGTGTTCATAGCCCAAACTGCATAAAGACTATCTAGCTCCGCTACATCTCGAAGTACACTCTCATCGTCTTCAGCATATTCCTTCAATGTATAGATCTTGCCCATAACTTCTGGGAAAGCCCGTAACACATGTTGTTTATGCGCTTGTGTTAACGTAAGAATGAGATCACTATCCCGTACAACATTTGATCTCAGTGGTTGTGAGGTTATTGTATCATCTATATTATAGTCTCGTAGAACCGCTTCGGCATGTCTAGAAATAGGTGACCCTTCGTTAGCAGCCACACCTGCAGACTTTACCTCAATCTGAAGACCCCGTTCTTTAGCCAATTTCCGGAGAATCGCTTCTGCCATCGGGCTACGGCATGTATTCCCTGTACACACGAACAAAATACGCAACACGTTTCTCCACCTCCTAGTAACATCTTTTATATTGTATCAAAAGATGAACATGAGTCCAAATGCTAATAATACAGCACCACCTAGAGCTTCACCATAATCGCCTAGGTTACGACTCACTTTCCTTCCGAGGAGAAGACCCATCATCGACATTAATCCACCAAAGAATCCGAAGGCTAATATTGTTATTAGTAAATTACTTCTAAACATCCCTAAGGATACGCCTACGGAGAAAGAATCAATACTGACGCTGAGAGAGAATAGGATCATCCCACCCCACGAACGGTGATTTACAACTTTAGCAAAACCGCCTCGAAAGGCATTTACAATCATATGGCCACCAAGTAACACTAATAATCCACCAGCCACATACGCCGTTACTTTTCCCAACAACGAGCCAACGTATTGCCCCGTATAAATCCCTAACAAAGGCATAATGATATGAAAAATACCGATCATTAAGCTTATTCTCAGAACGTGTAGCAATCGAATTCCTCTCATGCCAATACCTACACCAAGTGAAAAAGCATCCATTCCCAAAGCTGCCGCCATAACCAAAATTGTGATGAGCTGCCCCCATCCGGCAGAATTTTCTAGCATGAGTATTCCTCCAAGTCCGTTTGTGTACTTTGTACAACCATATGCGGACAAGAAGTGAAACATGTCAGATCAACCAGATATCTCCTACGAAGGGAATGTGTCCAGAACGATATAACTTACACCCAGCACACGAAGTGATGATTAACCTTCACTCTAATTCATATCGATGATTCGTCCACCGGCAGCCTTAACAAGCCGATTCATAACAGCTTCACCTATTCCTTCTTCTGGGCATGCTTCTGACATCATATAATTTACACCTAGCTCATCAAATCGGCGTAACGCTGCATATAATCTATGCGCTGCATCAGCAGGTGTAGCCAACGATCCAAGTGAAACAACTAGGTTCGCAGGATCTGAACCATAGAACGGAATATGTTCATCAAAAGCTAATAACCCCGTCATTAATCCCGCCTTAGAGGCCTCGTCCAATTGTCTCCTAATATGAGACGCAACAGCTTGTGGTGAAAAACCGCGTACTACGCTTAGTTCACCTTGTGGAGCATAGTGAGTATACTTCACGCCTGGTGAACGCGGAGGTTCCGAAATAGAATCCAATGCATCAGTATGTGGTGATTTGACTAGATGCCCAGGTGTTAAAGCTGACTTCGCTTCACCGGCAGCTCCTCCCACACTAACAACGGTAGCTCCAGTTACTAAATTAAGCTGTTCTATAGTAATTCCACCAGGACGCAACACTTGAACATCCCCATTCGAGAATACACGCACAACCGTGGACTCAACCCCTACACCAGCCGATCCCCCATCAAGGAGTCCGTTAATTCTTCCGTCCAAATCTTCGCTCACATGCGATGCAAGTGTAGGACTAGGTCGTCCTGAGCGATTCGCACTAGGTGCGGCAATGGGACAATCTGCTGCTAATATTAACGCCAATGCAATAGGATGATCTGGCATGCGAATTCCCACGGTATCTAAACCTGCAGTAACACAATTCGAAAGTGCGCCAGGTCGAACAGGAAGAACAATCGTAAGCGGACCCGGCCAATATATATCCATTAGCATGTGCGCGACAGGCGGAATTTCTATCACAAGCTCATCTAATTGCGAACGATCCGCGATATGAACGATCAGAGGATTATCAGAAGGACGTCCCTTGGCAGCAAATACAGCTTCTACCGCTTCGGTACTTCGAGCATCTGCCCCCAGCCCATATACCGTTTCCGTTGGAAAAGCCACAATTCCACCTGCTCGTATAAGCGCTGCAGCTTCTTCCATTACTGGTACAGCAGCGATATCTTGCGGATTGATTTCTTTACCTTCCGCAATTAAATCCTGAACATTCCAATAGACTGTAGTCATTCCATGGTGTTCCACTTTGCTATCTATTCCCTTATCGAGACTATGCGTCATTTCTACATCCCAGGCTTTCTATATAATTTATCTTTATCATTGTTTATATTGAATTTATTATTCCTTACATAGCGAAAAAGCGCCCCTTCACCATAGTCGCACGTTCTACCATCGGCTAAAAGCACTTTTCAACTATACACTTTCATCTATGTTAGCACAAAACAACATGTAATTAAATTCATGACATTTAATAACTACTCAATCTTGTAATTAACCTTGAAGCTTCCCGAGGTGTCCTCGCCTATAACCTCGATTCTATATTCCCCATCTTCGTCCGCCTTTATTTCTTCTACCCCTGCCTCGTTCGTAGCGAACTCTTTAATTAATGTGTCGTCGGGATCATACAACTTAATAGATAGATCGCCTTTTTTTACTTTTGATTGATAGTCGATGAGTATCGTCTCTCCGCTCTGTGCCTTGATCTGCTTCACTTCATTTCCCGTAAACAATTTATAAGAAGCTTGCATATTACTTCCCATGTTGGACCCAACCCACAATATACTTCTATCACAAGCAGTTAACATTAATATAAACGTGACTACTAGCGCCAAGATTCCTATCCTTGTTCTTATTCTCATATTCTCACTCCCGATGGATTAATGATTTGACCGCAGTATGGGCAATATTCAAAATCTCTTCCAATACTCCTATTACAATTCGCACACATCTTTTGGTGTTGTTTTCTTACAATAAAATAGAGAAGTAGACCAATTAGGTTAGGGATGTACATAACAGCAGTCATCCAGAGCCAGACGTTCATTTTTTTCCTAGATGCATCCTTGTATATAACGATAGCTAGAATAATATACATGGAAGGTAGAAGCACCATTAGGATGCATACCATAACATACCAGACTAGATCATCACTCGTAACTTCGTTCATATATTGAAACATCATGTACCCCATTCCAGCAAAACACGCTAGAAACAAAGATGTAAGAGCCCAAAATAATATTTTTTCAAAAGAAATTCGCGAATTCATACTCATACTCATTCTCCTCAACTCACCTTCGGCTTATAGGGATATTCCATCCTGTAAATAGGAGTTGCGATGCACAACCCATATGGCAACAGTACCCTGAGTCAAACAGTACATCATGAATAGACCTAACTTATATATCAAAGGGAACGGTCCTATGAGCAAGCAGATGAATATCCCGATCAATATAATGGAACAAGATAAGGCTGTCATCATCATTAACAGTTTATACGTGTCCCTTTTCTTAATCTTAAGAACCGTATTCTGCACAAGGTACGATGGCGCAACCATATCCTGATTAAAATATTCTTTCAGTAACGTCTCATCCATCTCACGATGTCTCATAATACCCGTACCCCTCCTTCATTAATTCACCTAACATTTTCTTCCCCTGATTTAGCCGTGATTTCACGGTACCCATTGGAATTCCCATTAATTCCGCAATACCCTCATAATTATAGTCTTCGTAGTAATACAGAATCAGCGGCGTTAGGTATCGCTTGGGTAACTGACGAAGACAATGCTCCAATTGACCGTAACGCTCATCACTTAACAAACGATCCTCCACCGGTGGATTTGTATCCTTAACCTGTAACATGTGTGAGGTAACATAAGATACCTCGGTTGATAAAAGACTATATACCTTCCTCCACTTCCGATAACGATCACGATACAAGTTGATGGTTACTTTAAAAAGCCAAGTTTTAAACGGTTTATCCGAATCATATTTCTCTAATTTACGAATAATACGTAACCACACCTCCTGAAATAGATCCTCAGCATCTTGTGGGTTCAATGTGAGATGTCTACAAAATTTGTATAGATCATTTCTGTACACTTCAATTAAACAGGTTAGCGATTCTTGATGGCCGGAACGATATAACTCGACGAGCTGTTTATCACTAAGCATCTCTTTTCCGCCGCCTTTCATATAACATTACGAACAAAGCTACAAGATTGTTCGAAAATTCACAAGGCAAATGTTGATTGTTGTTACAACCATCATAACGGTCGATATTCAACAACAAAAAAATCATTGTTGAGTAATCACAATGATTTTAGCTAATATATGTAACTAAATGATTTAGAATAATCCTTTTACCCAGTCCATTATTCCAGAAATCAAATCCCACAGGAAGAATCGTACTTCAGGTGTCTCATTGGAATCCGTAGAAACCTGCTGAATTGTTGATTCCTTTGCATCATCTGTTCCGGCCGCTTCGACCGTTGTTACTGCCTGCTGAGCTACCGCATCACCACTACCTGCATCTATGAAACACAACGGTGGAAATAATACACACCACCAATTCTGACCATTCCCATTGCCAAGCGTAACACGAAGGGCTTCATAATCACCTGCAGGATATACCGTACCGCCATATAATTTCGTTGGAAAAGGGACTACCTTAAGCTCCACATGATAGGAATAGCTGATTCCTCGATTAGTTAACTCTCTTCCCACCAATTGATTTAATTCATCCATATGATTACGAATGGTTTCTCTAGCTTGATCCAGATTCTGAGGATCTTCTAATTCACTTACCCATCCATTCATTTCTGCTACAATGGCATCTCTAATCTCTCTTTTGACAAGTTGATCATCTATACTATCGGAATTCGCTAGAATACGTAATCGGATCGACTCCTCAGGAATAGGCCCACTCACAACAGATGCATCTGTACGCTGAGTATCCCAAGACATTACTAGCATGAATAATAAACTAAATATAATAGCTGCTTTCTTTACTATTACGCGTAACACGTCTGTTCTATCATCATTCCACTTCGTATTGTTCCATTTCATATGAATCACTCCTATAATATCGAATCATACTAGTAAGCATGTCCGTTATTAAGAGAGTCTAAACCTATCAATCTAGTAAAATATGAATTTATTAAATAGCCTCAGCACAAAAAAACCTCTTACCAACCATATAAAGGTTGATAAGAGGAGTCAATTATTTAAATTTATGCTTTCGGCTTGCTTGTATTGGCATAACCTGCAGGCTGAACTGCAAAATCTTCTTCAACATCCTGGCTATGAACTTTTACGCTCATAACGATCCCTATACTAGCCATATTAATAAGTAACGACGTTCCGCCGTAACTAATAAAGGGCAGTGTAATACCTGTTAAAGGCATAATTCCGATAAACGCACCGATGTTCTCAAAAATCTGATACAACATCATAGCAACCACACCCACAATCAGATAGGGGCCCGCGCGATCTCTACACTCTAAGGAGATTAGAATCATCCGATGGATCAATATAAAATAAAGTAAGAGTAATACCGAGGCACCAATAAACCCAAACTCCTCGGCAATCGCCACAAAGATGGAGTCAGAATACGTATAAGGTACACGTTCAGACTGGACTGAAGTTCCCTTCATAAACCCTTCTCCACTCATACCTCCAGAAGCTATAGCTAGCTTAGCGTTCTCGGTATGATAACTAGCTTTGGCGGTCGCCTTCTCAGGAATTAGCCAAGGGTCGAGTCTTTCGATCCAGTGATCTTTACCAATAGACTCTAGAGATGCTTTGATATTGTCATGGTAATGAATATACCCTTGGATTCCTCCAAAAAGCGATCCAATCATGATAGTCAGAGCAATCATGGCATGAGAAAATTTAACGTTCCCTATCCATAACAAACCAATCAAAATGATAACGTAACTGAACGAATTCCCAAGGTCATTCTGTGAAATAACTATTACAAAAGGAAGAATGGCGATCACACACACCGGAACAACGTCGCGCCAAAAGGATAACTGATTCTTATTCTTACGAACAAGAACATAGGTTAGAAAGAGAATTAGGCACAACTTAAATAGTTCCGCAGGTTGTAATTGTAGTCCTCCACCTAACTTCAACCACCCTTCTGCGCCGTTTGTGGATTCTCCTACAAAACTCACGACTCCTAGCAAAGCTATCCCAAATAAATAAATGTACAAGGCGTATTTCACCAATAGTCGATAGTCAATCAGAATTAATGCAAAGAAGGCTACAAAAGATACAACATAAAATTTCAACATCTTCATGTGATGTCCATCTAGGTATAATCCAGTGCTAACTCTCCCTTTGGTCACGCTGTATATAGTAAATATACTAATCACCATAAGAGCAACTAGGACTAGCACGATAACATAATCGACTTTTTTTAACTTTTGAAGCATGTGCCGCCCTCCAGTGCTGAGGCTTCCTGCCTCTTGTGCCCCATAGAACACTTAGCTCTATTGTATAGGAATTACCGTCCATAATTCAAATAAACTAATAGGAATAATCGATCCCCATAACATGGCGATCTATTCCCGCTAAATCAGGAACAACTATAACTTCATTCCAATGCCCTGCGCAACGCAACATTTCCGCTATGTCCTCTGCTTGACCCATGCCGAGTTCAAAAGCAATGATACGCGGCGGAGCTAGAAGCAGGTCGATCTGTTCAAGCATAATACGGTAAGGCAAGAGTCCATCCCGGCCACCATCTAGCGCTAATCGCGGCTCGAAGTCGCGCACCTCCGGTTGTAGACCGGCGATGTCTTCAGCCGGTATATACGGTGGGTTGGACACAAGAATGTCCAACTTCATTCCAGCAAACGGCGCCAGCAGATTGCCTTCGCGGAAGTTAACGGCGGCCTTATGGTAGGCCGCATTATGCTTAGCGACATGAAGCGCCTCCGGCGAAATGTCGCTAGCGTATACGCGGAGGCCGGGAGCCTCCACCGCCAGTGTCACGGCAATGGCGCCGCTGCCAGTGCCAATGTCGGCTACCGCGAGCGGCTGAACTGAGGCGGAGCAGCCGCCAGGCCATAGCCGCTCGACCTGCTGCAGGACGGCCTCGACCAGCAGCTCGGTCTCTGGCCGTGGGATTAACACGGCCGGATTTACCGTAAAGAGCAGGCCGTAAAACTCCTGCTCTCCTATGATGTACTGCGCGGGTTCACCCGCCGCTTTGCGGGTGACCGCGTCTTCCCAAGCAGCAATCCTTGCTGCAGGGAAGGGTTCTGGCAACGCCATATAATAGGCGGTGCTAGTTAAGCCCAGCACATGCTCCAACAGCAGCTGGGCATTCCTTTGCGGCTCCATTACGCCGCAAAGCATTAAAAAAGAGGAAGCCTCCGCAAAGGCTTCCCGTATACTTTGCTTTGGTGTCATGACAAAAGCGTCGTTATTCAAAGCGTTATTCCCCTTTATCCATCAAATCTGTTTGCTCAGCAATACTTAAAGCAGAAATAATATCTTCCATATCACCGTTCATAATCTGCTCCAACTTGTGTACAGTCAGACCGATACGATGATCGGTTACGCGGCTCTGTGGAAAGTTATACGTACGAATGCGTTCACTTCGATCGCCTGTACCCACTTTACTTTTACGTTCACCAGCGTATTTAGCTTCTTCCTCTAAACGCGTCATATCTGAGATACGCGTACGAAGAACTTTAAGCGCTGAATCTTTATTCTTGTTCTGTGATTTACCATCTTGGCAAGTTGCCACAATACCTGTAGGAATATGAGTTACTCGCACAGCAGATTTCGTCGTATTAACGGATTGTCCACCAGCACCACTAGAACAGAACGTATCTACACGAATATCCTTGTCATGAATTTCAATCTCGAATTCTTCCGCTTCTGGCATAACCGCTACGGTTGATGTCGACGTATGAATCCGGCCACCCGATTCAGTGGTTGGGATGCGTTGCACACGGTGTGCACCACTTTCATATTTCATTTTGCTATAGGCACCACGACCATTAATGGAGAAGATTACTTCTTTAAATCCACCAAGGTCATTGCTATTGATGTCCATGATTTCTACTTTCCATCCCTGTGCATCGGCATAACGAGTGTACATACGATAAAGATCAGCGGCAAATAAAGCTGCTTCATCTCCACCTGCTGCCCCACGGATTTCAACAATAACGTTCTTGTCATCGTTAGGATCCTTCGGTAATAGAAGTAAACGAATCTTACTATCTAACTCTTCCTGACGAGATGTAAGTTCATCGATCTCCATCTTTACCATCTCGCGCATCTCATCATCTAGCTTCTCCGCTTGCATCACTTTAGCGGCGTTTAGTTCCTGTATAACTGTTCTATATTCAGTAAAAGCCTCGAAAGCAGGCTGCAAATCTGATTGTTCTTTAGAATACTCCCGTAACTTCGTGTTATCACTCGCAACGTTAGGGTCACAGAGTAGTTCACTCAGTTTTTCATAGCGGTCCGCCAAGGATTGTAATCTGTCCAACATTGGGGGTCACCTCTCCTATTCAAGATCATACCAATTCGTCGTATTTCGACTCTTTATTATATCATATTGAGGAATAATTATATATATGGGATCTTATTTTTTCAATATTATCCATATCCTTATCCACTCGTAAGAGTCTCAATTGGCATCTCTTATCATGATATGTTCAATCATCTTAGTACCTACAGTATGCCAAGCTTCATTTAATCTACACATACATACACCTAATTCGTTCCTATTAGAAATAATATAGGGTCATTCTATTCTAGCATTGGAGAGGGAACAAAGATGAAATTCATGACGTGATGACCCTCTTCGGTAGCAGTAAACAGTCCAGCAACACTCCATTTATCAAGCATAAACGGCTTCGCCGTCCTTTAGCGGCGATGAAACGTTTAGCGTTGAAATATAATCCTATTTATAAGCAGAAATACTTATAAATTCTTATATTTTTAAAAAGGGAATTTCCTGATCCCTATGAATAAAAATCACATGAATAAGCCTGCCGCGTTGGCAAGCTTATTCATGTGTCATGGAATTGGTAGCTAAACGTTGAAACGGAAATGCATAACGTCTCCGTCTTTCACGATATATTCTTTACCTTCTAAGCGCACTTGTCCACGTTCCTTAGCAACACCCATCGTGCCAGCTGCTACTAGGTCATCGTAAGACACGACTTCAGCACGAATAAATCCACGTTCGAAATCTGTATGAATAACACCTGCCGCCTGTGGTGCTTTCATTCCTTTACGAATCGTCCATGCACGAACTTCTTGTACACCCGCTGTGAAGTATGTGTATAAACCTAGAAGACTATATGCTGCTTTGATCAGACGGTTAAGACCCGACTCTTCAAGCCCTAGTTCTTCTAAGAACATCGCTTTATCTTCGCCTTCAAGTTCAGCAATCTCTGCTTCTACCTTAGCGCTGATCGGTACAACTGCGGAATTCTCTGCTGCAGCGAAATCCTTCACTTGTTGTACAAAAGGATTGCTATCTGCACCCGCAACACCATCTTCACTCACGTTAGCTGCATATAATACAGGCTTAAGTGTAAGCAGATGAAGATCACGAACAATCGCCTTATCATCTTCACTTAGTTCCAAGCTACGTGCAGGCATATCGTTATAAAGAGCTTCCTTAACACGTTCAAGAACTTCCACTTCTATCGCGATTTTCTTGTCACCATTCTTTAAGTTCTTACGTGAACGGTCAATACGTTTCTCTACACTTTCAATATCCGCCAAAATAAGCTCCAGATTAATCGTCTGGATATCACTTACTGGATTCACTTTCCCATCCACATGTGTCACGTTCTCATCTTCAAAACATCTCACAACGTGAACAATGGCATCTACTTCACGGATGTGTGCTAGAAATTTGTTACCTAGACCTTCACCCTTACTCGCACCACGAACAATTCCGGCAATGTCTATAAATTCAAATGCGGTAGGAACTGTTTTATCAGGGATAACCAATTCAGTCAATTTATCTAAACGCTCATCTGGTACCTCAACAACCCCTACGTTCGGATCGATGGTACAGAAAGGATAGTTCGCAGCTTCTGCTCCTGCTTGTGTAATTGCGTTAAACAACGTGGACTTACCAACGTTCGGTAATCCGACAATACCTGCTTTTAAAGCCATTTATATGACAACTCCCATTTTAGGTAATAGATTTTACTATTATATATTAGAACATATAAGCCAGCAAGGACTATACCTAATTACCCAGAGATTAGAATTTATTTTTTCAACTTCATAACTAACGCCCTCCTCGCTTGAATCCGCAAATTCCGCAGTGGAGGGCGTCGCTATTCTGTTATGTGTTTGTGCCGTCTTTCTTGGGAACCAGACGCTCATCCGTCCGACCTTCTGAATGATCTTCTAGGGCGAACTCTGTTAGCTGCCATTCCGTTTTACCAAGCACGATATCAGAAGGGAACTCTTCTCCTTTTTGCAGATACAGCTCCCGTCCCTCTTCGTTCTCGTATACCCCTTCCACTTCGACTGTTTCTTTCGATATTGGAAGCATATCTTTGTTCTCGCTCATGTATGTATGCCTCCTGACGTCTTCATTCCTATAATAACTCGGCTCTATTATTCTCCACAGATGCGCATATTATCCCAGATACACCCATAACCTTCTCTTAAAAAAATTCTTCCTTACTTCGTTTCCAATTCGATTCGTAATACGTCTTATTACAACGTTATGGGGTGATGCACGCAAAAAAAACCACAAGGTATGTTTCACCTCATGGCTTCAGACGTCACCGTCTTATATTTTTTTGGACATACTTATATCCGTAATCTCATACCCCATCTTCTGATACAATCCGAACGCAGTCTTGTTATGACCGAATACATGGAGCGAGATTTTATTGATTTGAAGGCGTTTTGCTTCTTCTTCCAAGGCAGTCATCGTCTGTGTACCATAACCTTTTCCTTGGTATGTCTCATAGATCACAATATCATATATAAAAGCCGATCTCCCTAGGGGCCCATCGGAAATATGTATCCATAGATGTCCAACTTTGACCTCCAATAATGGATCGATAACAGCATATAAGTAAGAGTTCGGTGTATTCAACCCCTCAGGAAGAAACCGTTCAAATTCTTGACTAGATAACTTTTGTGCTTCACTTGGTGCCCAAGTTCCAGCTTTGACCTTATCTTCTGCATAATCGATGATACTTTGAGAATAAAATTCCCCGTAGTCCTGATCAGTCATACTTCTCAATATCGCCATTTGAAATAACCTGCCTAATCATAAATATTTTCTCGAATGATTCGAATGAACCCATTAGGCCATAGGATTTGTTTCCGTTTTCCGGTTCACCATAGCCCGTGCCGGTTGTACGATTATGACGCATATCTACTTCACTTGAACCAATCGACGCGTCGTTCGCAGCGCTTCTATATCCGCAGCACCAATGCCGAACATCGCTGTGCGCAGCTCCAGCTCTACCCTTGCGAGGGCGTCGTCCAAAGCCTCCTCGGATTGAACGGCCGGCCCGAGCAAGCTGCGGCCGAACCCTGCAAGATCGGCGCCGAGCGCCATTGCTTTAGCGGCGTCTACGCCGCTATTCAGCCCGCCGCTGCCGATCAGACCTCCGTGCGGGGATATCTCCCGCACCTCGGTAATGCACTCCGCGGTGGGGATCCCCCACCCAGCGAAGGCCTCCGCTGCCGCGCGACGAACCTCGTCGCGGCTGCGGAATTTCTCGACTTGGCTCCAAGAGGTGCCCCCGGCACCTGCCACGTCGATGAAGGAGACACCTGCGTCATATAACCTCGACGCGGTCTCTCCATCAATACCCCAGCCCACTTCCTTGATGCCTACAGGGACATCAAGTTCACGACATACGGATTCAATTCGCGATAACAATCCGCTGAAGTTCGTATTTCCTTCCGGTTGGAACACTTCCTGAATACCGTTCAGATGTAATACCAACATGCTCGCACCCGCGATCTCAACGGCACGTAAGCAATCCTCCGATGTGAAGCCATAATTAAGCTGAACGGCCCCCAGATTAGCAATGATGGGGATGTTCGGCGCCTTATCTCTAACATAGAAGGTTGATGCCAGTTCGTCCCTCTCCACTGCTGCACGAACAGAACCCACCCCAAGCGCCCAACCACGTCGCTCTGCGGCCTCTGCCAACCGTGAATTAATAGCCCCCGTTGCCTCACTTCCACCCGTCATGGAGCTGATCAACAAAGGTGTCCGTACGGGTATACCTAAGAAACGAGTCTCGATACGAATATCATCAAAATTCGTCTCAGGTAACGCACAATGCCGGAATCGATAACGTTCAAAGCCAGCCGTTATACCACTACCTCCTACTTCTTCTTCTAAACAAAGCCGTACATGTTCTATTTTACGTTCACCTGTTGGTACTCCAGGCATAAGTGACTCTCTCAACACGCCAGCGGTATCCGTCGTCTGTGCCGATAAGTCCCCTATCGCACCACGGAATTCCGTTTCTTTCATTTATAGTTCCTCCTCAAAGTTTTGTTCCAACTGCTCCGTAAGCATTTACTTAAATTTTTGGAACAAAACTGTCTTCGTAAGCATCCGCTTAAGTTTTGGAACAAAACTCGAATCACAAGCTATCTCCCAGTTTTGCACCAAAACGATAACGAATGGTCTCCTAGATGTACATGACTAAACGTGATCATTATTATACCATATGGCCCGTGATATACTCGCCTACCAATCTTCCAGACAAAGTTACCATGGACGTTCCCCCTCCAGGATGCGTTGTACCACCCACATACCACAACCCTTCGATATCCTTGCTACGATTGCTAGGACGCAAGAAAGTCTGTCCGACCGAATTCGATGAAATACCATAGATTGATCCTTTATAAGCTAGCGTGTCACTTGCTATATCCTCGGGTGTGTAATATTTAAGAACGTCTCCCTTGTCTATCCCCGTTAGACCATGCTGACTCAATATGGACAATACCTGATTCCCATATATTCGTTTTTCCTTACCCCAGTCTAAATTAGCACTTAAAGATGGAGCATTAGCAAGAATAAACAGGTTACTTCCACCTTCTGGAGCCATCCCTTGCTCTGAATAACCTGAATAACAGACATATATCGTCGGATGTGCTGGAGTTAATTTTCGTTCAAATATATTTCGAAACTCTGGTTCATATTTATCAGGGTAAAATACCGTATGATGCAATAACTTCGAATATTGTTGAGCTACACCAGCTAAAGTAACAAATCCAGAAAGAGAAGGCTCGTACTTTGCAATTTTATCATTACGCATAGAGGGTCGATCTTTCTCATGAATTAGCATGCGATTCACACTAAGTACATCTCCATTAGCCACAATCGTCGGGGCCTCATAGAATCCGTTATGGGTCTCCACACCAGTTGTCCTGCCATGAGTTACTCTTATTTGGATGACTTCCGTATTGGTCACGATCTTCACACCAAGTTCTCTAGCTAAACGGGCCATTCCCTCTACAAGTTGATAAGTTCCACCACGGACACCATATACACCATTCTTCGCCTCCACATGCCCTAACATTGCAAAAATCGATGGGGTTAGGTAGGGAGATGAACCGACATATGTCGCATACCTTCCAAACATAGCCAACGTATTGGGATGAGTGAAGTACCGCTTAAGCAAACTATGTAGTGTTGTAAATGGTCGTACTCGCATCAGACTCCGTAACATCACTGAACTCGCTTTATCCTTCCATGAAAGAAGAAGCTTGTTCATGAATTGATCCTCTGCATGCTGATATAATTCTCCTGCTTCTCTTATATATGATGCATACCTCAGAGCATCTGAAGGACAGTAAGTAGCTATCTGATCTTCCATCCTAGTGATATCACGAGATAAGTCGACCCTTGATCCATCTGCAAATACATTACGAATGCGAGGTTCTATTTCGTAGAATTCTACATAATCCTCCATCCGAACTCCTACCTGGTCAAATACATCACGAAACACATTTGGCATTGTAATGGTGGTAGGACCGCAATCGAACGTATATCCCTCTACTTGGAACTGTTGCAGTTTGCCACCAATGGTTGATTGGCGTTCTAATACCGTAACATCCCAGCCTTTCGCTGCCATTGTAATAGCACAAGAAAGACCACCGAACCCTGCCCCTATAATAACCACTTTCTGCTTCATCCAGACCATCTACCTTTCCATAGGTAACCTTTACCTGTCTCCAAAAACTCTCCATCCAGAACTAAAAAATAAACCACTTCCTGTTGGGATCTCCTATGAAAGTCCTTTGTATCATGTGAATGACGTTCAGTTCTGGAATGACCTTACATACGTTAAAGACGATGATCAAGTGATCCATGAGCAGGAGATTCTAAAAAGAATACTACAGATCGTAGAAGATTCAAGAAAATTCTTAGTCATTGACCTATTTCTTTTTAATCATTACACCCATGAAGGGGACACTTTTTCTCAAGTTGGCCGTACACTTGCTGATAAACTTATCACGCAGCAGGGAATACAACTGAACACCAAGCAGGATGCCGCTACGATGACGGATTGTCCCTCCGAACGCTGTTACCCAGAACCTAAAGAAACAAGAGCATCTGCCAATAGCAGACGCTCTTGTTTTTATAATAAAGGTGCTACTAACCTTGCTAACGATTCTAAGAAGCGTTCCCATAGCTTTCTTTTCTTAACTTGATCTGAACTCATCAGGCTAGTAGACAATAGATCCCGTTCGAAGTCTGCGACCATTCGATCCACGCTATCCGTATGAACAAGAAGCGCATTGACTTCAAAATTAAGGTTCAAGCTACGCATATCCATATTCGCAGTGCCTATCGTTGCTACTTCACCATCTACAATCAATAATTTCGAGTGAATAAATCCCTTTTCATACTCGTATATTTTCACACCTGCGCTAAGTAAAGATGGAAAATACGAATGTGACGCATAGAAAGGAAGCCATTTATCCGGTTTAGCTGGGAACAAAATACGCACGTCTAGTCCCGATAGTGCAGCCACTCGAATAGCCGTTAATATATCATCATCAGGAATAAAATATGGCGTTGCGAGCCATACTGTTTTTTCCGCTGAAGTAATCATGGAGAAGAATATATTTCTCAGTACACGTCGATCATTGTCTGGACCACTCGCAATCATTTGAACAACACCATCGCCTGCACTACTAAGCGTAGGGGACAAATACTCTTGATCGAGGATTCGCTCTCCCGTCATATACAGCCAGTCCTGCAAGAAAATAATCTGTAACGTTCGAACAGCTTCACCTTTAACTAACATATGGGTATCCCGCCAGTAACCATACGTCTTACTACGACTCAGATACTCGTCACCAACATTCAGTCCACCCATAAACCCTATATCCCCATCAATAACTACAATTTTACGATGGTTACGGAAATTGACACGACTAGAGAAGAAATTCGTCTTAACACTACCAAAAGCAACCAGCTTTACACCTGCATCGCTCATTTCTTTTAGGAACACTTTGGGGATCTGCATACTCCCCACCGCATCGAACATAAATCTTACCTTAACACCAGATTTAGCCTTGTTGATTAGAATTTGTTGAATTCTTGTTCCAATCTCATCGGCTCTAAAGATGTAATACTCCATATGTATATGGTGATTAGCTTTCTCAAGTTCCGTAATCAGATTGGAGAAAGTCTGTTCTCCGTTTGTAAGAATCGTTGTTTCCGTTGAAAAAGAAATATGCGTACGTGCCAACCTCTGAGATAATTTCAACAATTGTTGTTGACGAGTTGAGAACTTAGAGAGATCTTGATGTACTCTTAACTCTTTTTTCTCTAATCTTTCGTATATTTTCAAGTCTAGGAGTGCTTTTTTATCGTATTTCCGTCGATTGAAATAGTTCTGTCCGAATAAGAAGTAAAAAATTAGCCCTACAACAGGAACTAATGCCAGCAACAATATCCAAGATATCGTTGTAGAAGGATTTCGATTCTCCATAAAAATAATGAAGATTAATGAAATAATCGTTAGGGTAGAAAATAAACTTACAATCGTTCCCGCTGTTTTCCCTACAACACCGAAACCAAAATAATAAAATGCAAACACGATGGCTGAAATCAATATTACCTGCAATCCCCGTCTCATATTTTCCCTCACTTTTAATCTGCTCTATACTTCCATAAGCATTGTATCATTGTTGTATAACAGTACTATTGTACATGATTTACTCTAATCCTCCCATTCAATTTCAAAATATGACTTCTAAAATGCTATACTGATTCTTTCAATCGTTTTAAATTAGTGTTAAAAAAAATGCCGTAACGCTGATCCAGTCATCGTATGGATCATCTTACAATTCAAAGGCTAAAGGAGTGTCATCATGAATAGACAATGGCTGTATGTATTCATTGGGGGAATCATTGAAGTCGTCTGGGTTTCAGGATTAAAGCATTCAAATAACATGTGGGAATGGATAGGAACTGCTCTTGCTATTATGTTCAGCTTCATTCTTATTATTATGGCATCGACAAAATTACCCGTAGGAACAGTCTACGCCGTCTTCACAGGATTAGGGACTGGAGGAACAGTCTTAGCAGAAATGATTCTATTTGACGAACCCTTCCGATTGTCGAAAGTACTGCTTATTCTGTTATTACTATCTGGGGTTATCGGTCTAAAGCTAATTACAGATAAAGATATAACTTCTTCGAAGGAGGCGAATATCTAATGGCTTGGATTGCAATTATTATAGCTGGATTATGTGAAGTACTAGGCGTTATAGGAATCAAGGGCGTCACAGAACGTAAAGGACTTAAGGCATATTTGCTAATGGCCATTTCCTTTATAGGCAGCTTCTCCATGTTATCCTATGCTATGGCCTCTCTTTCTATGGGAACGGCTTATGCCGTATGGACAGGTATCGGAACCGTGGGCAGCACCATCGTGGGTATGACTCTATACAAAGAACCCAAGGAATTCAAAAGAATTCTATTTATTTCGATGATTCTAATTGCTGCCATAGGATTGAAACTGATATCTTAATTCACCATCGTGTGGGTATAAATCCTAGAGGTAAAGTTGTAACCCATTATGATTTATAATATAATCTGACTAACGAGTCACAATTAGAACTTGCAAGTTCTAGAAAGGAGTGAGTGTACATTGGCTGAGAAATCAGCGGACAAGAAAACCTACATTTTGAAGACTGCCTTACAACTATTCTCGACGCAAGGTATATCTTCAACCTCCATGCAAGAAATTGCGGAAGTATGTGAAATGTCTAAGGGAAGTCTATACCTACACTTCAAATCGAAAGACGAGTTGGAAGAGAGCATTTACTTATACTGTTTCCAACTCATTCGAGACAGTATTATACAGGTAGAACAGGATGGCCTTCTTTCTCCTAAAGAGCAACTACATAAACAAGTGGAAGTCCTCCTAAGTCATCTGATCGAGTTGCGTGAATTTGTGAAGAACCAGTTGATTGACGGTTCTGGTCCAAGTAAGAAACATCACTGTATGCAAGATGAGCAATTTAGAATGCTTCATTGGTTCAAAGTCAAACTTGAAACCATCTATGGTTCTGATGTAGAACCTTATACGGTCGACCTCATCTTATTCTTTGGTGGCATACTGGCATCCTATTTACGAATGTTGTTCATTCCTGGTCTTCCTATGAACATTCATAGAATGGCAAACCATATCGTTACTTTACTTGACGATATCACTCACAGCATGATCTCCAATCAATCTGCCCCCATGATTACTCCCGATGTACTGACACAATGGATCAATGAATTCAAAGACCAATCCATGATTCAACGGCATCCTCTTCAGATCTTCAAGGAAATGAAGGGTTACCTCAAGGCGAGTACACTGGATGAGAGTTC
Source organism: Paenibacillus sp. Y568 (assembly GCF_059445545.1). NCBI lineage: Bacteria > Bacillati > Bacillota > Bacilli > Caryophanales > Paenibacillaceae > Paenibacillus > Paenibacillus sp. Y568. The sequence goes on along the minus strand of NZ_JCAIUM010000010.1, from coordinate 82,753 downwards.
GTACAAAGACGCTCTGGAGTCTATACATATTCTAGAGAAAGAAATTGTGGATGTTCACCCTCGGAGGGCTATTCTATTGGGTATGATAAGTAATTTAAATCAAATACCTGAGCTAAAAGTGTTAAATGACGAGCTTAAGGAGATTATTTCATTATATTCCGTAACGACGTGAAATCTCATGTCTATTCAAAATTATTAAGAAGTATAGAGAGAGGAGCAGGACCATATTTATGAAAAGTATTATAAATTTCTCATTGAATAACAAATTTGCGATCTGGATTCTAACCATTATTGTTACTGCTGCGGGACTATTTGCTGGAGTCTCTATGAAGCAAGAGACGATTCCTAATATTAGTATTCCATTCCTTAACGTTATTGCCGTGTATCCAGGCGCAGCTCCTGAAGGTGTCGTTGAAGATATCACCCTTCCCCTTGAGCAACGTCTAAGCAATATAGATGGCGTCAAGATGGTCACTTCTACTTCCATGGAGAACGCAGCCTCTATTGCGATGGAGTTCGATTATGGTACGGACTTAGATCAAGCAACTGCCGCTGTCCGTGAGGCCCTAAATGAGGTCAATTTACCAGAAGACGCACAAAAACCTACGATTTCCAAATTCAGTTTAAACTCTTTTCCAGTTATTTCACTAAGTGCTTCAAACAATCAAGCTAAAGATTTAGAAGAACTAACCAAGGTTATTGAGAATCAGCTTAAACCTGAGTTAGAGAAGCTTGAAGGTGTAGCTTCCGTTAGTATATCTGGGCAATATGTTAAAGAAGTTCAATTGAAATTTAATGAGTCCAAAATGGCAGAATTGGGCCTAAGCCAAGATACGGTACAAGGTATCGTACAAGGTTCCTCCCTTCGTGTACCTCTGGGATTGTTTAATTTAGATGAATCCGAGAAAGCTGTTGTGGTGGATGGAAATATTATTTCACTGGATGATCTGAAGAGACTAGCTATTCCCGTTATTCCGAGTGCAACGAATGTAGCGCCAACTCCCCCTACAGGTGCTGGTGTCGAGATGCTGCAACCGGGTACACCTATGGGTATTCCGACGATAAGACTTGGCGAAATTGCTGATATTCAAGTCATTGGTAAGGCAGAATCGATCTCACGTACTGATGGTGCTGAATCGATCGGTATTTCAATTGTAAAAGACAACGACGCGAATACAGTCGATGTCGTAAACGTTGTAAAGGATAAAATTAACGATCTAGAAAAAAGCTATACTGGTTTGGAACTAACGACTCTACTCGATCAGGGTCAACCTATCGAGGATTCCGTAAATACCATGCTAAGCAAAGCTGTCTTTGGTGCCTTGTTCGCAGTCATCATTATTCTGATCTTTCTTCGTAATATTCGTTCAACCATTATATCCATTATCTCGATCCCGCTTTCTCTGTTAGCAGCTGTTCTTATCCTGTGGCGGTTAGATATTACGCTAAATATGATGACTCTAGGTGCTATGACCGTTGCTATCGGTCGGGTTATTGATGACTCCATTGTCGTCATTGAGAATATTTACAGAAGACTAACTGACAGTGATGAGCTATTAAGTGGTCGTGAACTCGTCCGTGAAGCAACTCGGGAGATGTTCGTTCCGATCATGTCTTCTACGATCGTAACGATTGCCGTGTTCCTTCCTCTTGCTTTTGTAAGTGGTATGGTTGGTGAGCTATTCTTACCTTTCGCTCTGACGATGGTATTCGCTCTCCTTGCTTCACTCGTTATTGCCATTACGATTGTTCCTATGCTTGCACATACGCTATTCAAAAAAGGAATCAATAAAAAACGGCACACTAGCAAAGAGGAAATCGGTAAGCTATCTAAAGGATACCAACGTATTCTGAACTGGTGTCTATCCCATAAAGCCATTACTTTCGGATCAGCTGTTATCCTTCTTGTGGGAAGCCTATTGTTATATCCATTGATCGGCACTAGCTTCATGCCAGAACAAAAGGATAAGTTCACCTTGCTGACCTATACACCTGAACCAGGAGATCAATTAGAAGTTGTTGAGAAACGTGCCCTTGACGCTGAGAAATTCCTCCTTAAACAAAACGGGTTAGAGAAAATGCAGTATTCCATTGGTGGCGCTAACCCAATGGGTGGCGCAAGTTCGTCGAACTCAGGTCTCTTCTACATTGAATATAATACGGATACTGAAAACTTCGAAGATATCCAAAAACAACTTGTCGAAGATCTGCAGAAACAAATTCCTGAAGGTAAGTGGGCCTCTATGGACATGACTGGTGGATTGGGTGGAAGCGGATTAAGTGTTAGTGTCTTTGGTGACAGCCTAGAAGATATCAAACCTATATCTGATGAAATTCTTAAGCTTGTGAATGAAGATACGACAAACTTCGAAAAAGGGAAGACAAGTCTATCTACTTCCTATGATCAATACACCATTGTTGCTGATCAAGAGAAATTAAGTTCACTTGGTCTTACCGCTGGGCAGATTGCCATGAAGCTAAGTCCAGTTCGTGAACGTCCAGTTCTAACTGAAATTGAAGTCGATAACAAAACCTATAAAGTTTATATCGAAACGGACAGTTCCACCTATAAGAGTATTAATGAGATCGCAGATGAGAAAATCATGTCTCCTCTGGGTATGGAAGTTGCCATTAAAGATGTAGCTAAGGTGGAAAGGGGAACTTCTCCAAACTCCATTACACGCACTGACGGTAAGATGGTCGTATCCGTTACAGCTAACATCGTGGCCACGAATGTTGGTGAAGCTTCTACAGACTTAGAAGCTAAAATCAACAAGATCGAGAAGCCGGATGGAATTGAAATTAAATTCGGTGGTACGACAGAACAAATTAACGATACGTTTACGCAACTAGGTCTTGCAATGGCTGCTGCAATTGCTGTTGTATACTTTGTACTCGTGGTTACCTTTGGTGGAGGCCTTGCACCGTTTGCAATCCTCTTCTCATTACCATTCACAATCATTGGTGCCCTTGTCGGACTACTGCTTGCGAAAGAAACACTGAACGTGTCCTCATTAATGGGTGCATTGATGCTAATCGGGATCGTTGTAACCAATGCAATTGTCCTTATTCACCGCGTTATTCATAATGAACAGGAAGGTTTATCTACACGTGATGCATTGCTTGAAGCAGGTGCAACTCGCCTTCGTCCAATTCTAATGACCGCACTTGCTACCATTGGTGCATTGCTTCCACTGGTGACTGGACTAGAGGACAGTGCTGGGATCATTTCACGCGGTCTCGGAATTACCGTGATTGGCGGTCTGATCAGCTCCACATTACTAACACTAGTTATCGTACCGGTTGTGTATGAGTTTCTAATGAAATTTAGAAAATCGAAATTACAGGACTAAGTCAGTTGATTTCACAACTCTAGCATTATAAAAGGACATATTCCCTTTCCTTATGGAATGGAGGATATGTCCTTTTGGGTATGTAAACAATTCAGTGTGCTTCTGCTTAGGCAATATGCGATAATTCATGACAATTAGACAATTCATTTATTAGAAGGAGCCTTAACCTATGATTACTACGGTAACTTTAAATACAGCGTTAGATATTACGTATACCATCCCTCAGTTCCAAGTCAATCAGTTACATCACATGAGTGCATACCTAACCTTTCCTGGAGGCAAAGGCGTGAATGTTGCTCGTGTATTGAAGACCTTAGGCGAATCCGTTATAGCAACTGGTTACGTGGCAGGATTCCAAGGAGGAGCCCTGCTTGCAGGTCTGAAGGAAGAAGCCATCCCATCCGATTTCATCATGCTTCAGAATGGAGAATCCAGACGGGCCATCACCATTCTTGATCCCTCTCAAGGTACAAGTACCGAACTTGTAGAGGAGGGTCCTACCACTACAGAGACCGAGATCCAGGAGCTTCGCCTCAAGGTGGAATCATTAGCTAAAGACTCCGATTGGATGTTATTCTGCGGTAGCTTGCCCCTAGGTTGTCCAGCTTGGATCTATGCAGAGCTTACCGAAATTGCTCATCATCAAGGCGCAAAGGTAGGGTTAGATACTCGTGGAGATGCTCTACGAGAAGGACTTCTTGGTAAACCTGATCTAGTTAAGCCTAATGAGCATGAATTAGCAGATCTTGCAGGGATCCGATCCGACGATGATGAGGCAACGCTTAAGGAAATATCATCTTTAGTGGACGACAATACCCAGCTTGTAGTCGTATCCCAAGGTGAGCGTGGGGCACTCGCATGCCACACTGGTAACCTCTACCGAATTTGCATTCCTCAAGTTGCGGCTATTAATCCTGTGGGTAGTGGAGACTCTATGATGGCAGGGCTTATAACTGCACTTCATAGAGGGCATGACATCACTGATGCCCTTAGGCTAGGCGCGGCTTGCGGAACAGTCAACACGTTACACAAAGCTGCGGGAAAAGTAACCTTAACGGAAATAGACACCATTCTTAAAGAGATTCAAATCATCCCCATCTAACAAGTTACCTAAACAAAAAAAGCCGACTCCTGACTACTCTTAAAGGGAATCAGCTCAAGGGCTATTATGAAAATAATAATCATTACTTATTAATCAAGAGTAGCTCGCCATGAACGTAACATTTCAATATCGTAGGGGAGAAACTCTTTTAAAACACACCCTATAGCTCTATACATAGGCGTTCTTGATTGGGTATATAACTCATCAGCTAAGCTTGGAATCCATTGTGTTAAATGTTGCTCTAAGAACTGAATCTGAGAGTCAATGAGCGCCTGTTGGAAAGTACGTAACCGTCTGTCATCTAACATACGATCAGCCAGAACAGCCATATATTCAAGCTCAATGGAGATATGATCATCTTGTTCAAGCTGTAATTTATTAAAGACAATACCTGATTGTGCATACATATTACGAATATCCGTTGTACAATCAACGCTATTCTTATTTAACTTACATCGATAATCGCTCTCACAAAGCGAAGGAAGAACCGGCCGAACACTATCGAATAGACGATGATATTCTTCTTTTTCCATTTCACAAATCTCTGTGTATTGTTCAGGCGTGATACTCGACATATAGTTCTTAAGAACTCTTCCGCCTGCTGTTAATATAGCTTCCTCTCTTATAACCATGTGTTGACGCCACTGAGCAATCATCGATAGGCTTGGTGGATTTCCTAGAAAATCAATAAGTAACTGGTACACCAAGCCCCTTCCTTGCTTCCAACGTATACATTCTTCTGAATCTCTAACCATTTCGAGAGACGTTACCATACGTTTATCCTCCTTTTATGTCATGTTATTAAGAAGAACCAAATGATTGGTCCGTAAAGATAGCGCTTTCTTGTATACAAGATTACATTAAAAATTAAATAATTCATGTGATGTAATTCATAAAGATAAGCAAAATACAAAACAATTTGTGTTAAAAATAAAAGTGTTTATGATTCTAATGAAAGCGCTTATTATAATGATGAGTACTATTACTCCTCTGTTGTCCTATGGGGTTCTTCTCTGGTATATTGTCATAACGAGGTCCACCAAGATAGTAGTAATATTTCCCTATATTGAACATGCTATGCAGATAACATATATGGAAATTTGCTGGTTTGAATCCCTTTTCAACACATGATAAAGTGAAATAGTTAGCGTGATTAGCCACACAGTAATGATCATTGGCGATTTACATTCAAGTCAGAGAGGAGTGTCGATATTGCGTGAATCTTTAAAGATCAATTCTTCTTTAACATCTCTTAAATTATTTAATTTCCTCATATATGGCACCATGGTCATTTTCACAAGTTTTTTTCAACTATACCTACAAGATGCAGGTATGCAGAAGTTTGAGATCGGAACTCTGATGGCTATTGGACCCTTCATCTCCTTATTTGCCAATCCGTTTTGGAGACACTGGAGTGACCGTTTACTCAATATGCGACGTATTCTCATCATCATGATGAGTGGAGCGCTAATCTTCGTACAGTTCGTCTTTCATGCCGATACATATGCAATGGTCTATTTCGTAATGATATGTTTCTTTTTCTTTCAAGCACCTATCTTTTCTCAAAGTAACAGTCTTATTATTGGCTATATTCAAGATACACCCTACAAATTTGGTTCCTTTCGCTTATGGGGCTCTATTGGTTGGGGGATTACAGCCATTGCTGCAGGGCAAGTTCTTGATTGGACAGGTATATCCAATGTATCGACATTACTTACGACTCTTCTGATCTTAACCATAGGAGCGGTCGTCATTCTCCCTCCTCTGAAACGTTCTTCTGAAACACCCATTTTGTATTTCAGAGGGTTTTCCGGTATTCTGACCAATCGATACTTCCTTACCTTTATTCTCATGGGTCTTCTGGTATCTATTCCTAACGCAATGAATAACACATTTATGTCATTGTATATAACGGAACTTGGAGGATCTAGAAGAATGATTGGGCTAGCCGTATTCCTCTCATCTTTCTTAGAAGTAGTCGTGTTCTCCTTGTTTAGTCGGTACATGAAACGTAAAATTTCATGGATGATGGGCTGTCTCGCCCTAGTGAGTCTGCTATTCGGTTTTCGTTGGCTTCTGATGGCTAATGCTACACTTCCACTGGAAGTCGCGGCTATTCAGGTATTACACTGCATTACCTTTGGAGGATTCTTCTACGTTGGGACCCAGCTAACGTCATTATTGTTACCTCGTCCATATCGTGCAACAGGCCAAGCCGTATACACACTTACCTGGAGTGGCCTCTCTGGCGTCATTGGTGCATTTATTGGGGGCTGGCTCTTCCAAAGCTTTGGTGCAGATTTGATGTATAGCACAGGGATGTTATTTTCCTTAATAGGGGCTGCTGGGTTTGGATGGATGTGGTATCTCATTCTTAAGCAGGGTTATAAACTTCCGCTCCCAAAAAGTGAAAAGGAGCCTGAAGTATATCTGGATGAATAAAATAAGGAGGGTGTCCCAAAAGTCATGAAAATGGCTAGGGACACCCTCTTTGTATTTACAATTTAAATGAACTTTTAAGTGACACGATCCGGTTAAATACTGGATGCCCCGGTGTAGAATATTTGGAGTCTACATTAAAATACCCGTGACGGAAAAATTGGAACTTATCCTGTGGAGCTACATCTTTCATCCCCGGTTCTATATATCCATGCAAAATCTCCAAGGAATTCGGATTGATCTGATCAAGGAACGTCTTCTCTTCTGCTCCTTCAACCTCTCCATCAGACTCTTCAGGCATAATAAGAGGCTCATACAGTCGGAATTCAGCCGGAACGGCTTGGCTTGCATCAATCCAATGGATTGTACCCTTCACTTTACGACCGGTAAAACCACTACCACTCTTCGTCTCAGGATCATAAGTACAATGAATCTCCACAACGTGACCTTCTTCATCCTTGATAACATCATTACATTTAATGAAATAAGCATTCTTCAAACGCACTTCATTACCAGGGAATAGTCGGAAATATTTATTTGGAGGATTCTCCATGAAATCATCTTGCTCAATATATATTTCACGAGAGAATGGCACTTGGCGAGTACCCATCTCTGGATTCTCAATATTATTCTCGACATCAAACCATTCATTCTGGCCCTCTGGATAATTGGTAATGACCACTTTAAGTGGATTCAATACCGCCATCGTACGAAGAGCCTTCAACTTCAGATCTTCACGGATAAAGTGCTCCAGCATTTGTCGATCTACGACACCTTGGCTCTTAGAAATACCCGTCTCATAGATGAAGTTCCGAATAGACTCTGGTGTATAACCCAGTCGACGAAGACCCGAGATTGTTGGCATACGTGGATCATCCCATCCATCAACATGCTTCTCATCAACAAGCAACTTCAATTTTCTCTTACTTGTTAACGTCTGGTCAAGATTTAGACGACCGAACTCATATTGGTGAGGAACATTCGGCATTTCGCATTCCGCTACCACCCAATCATAGAAAGGACGTTGATCTTCAAATTCTAATGAACATAACGAATGTGTTATACCCTCAATTGCATCCTCTATTGGATGAGCAAAGGCATACATAGGGTAGATACACCATTTATCGCCCGTATTATGATGATGCGTGTGAGATATACGATAAATAACAGGATCACGTAAGTTAATATTAGGAGAAGCCATGTCAATCTTCGCACGCAATACTTTAGCTCCATCGCTATATTTACCAGCACGCATAGCTTCAAACATCTCCAGGTTCTCTTCCACGCTGCGTTCACGATATGGACTGTTACTGCCTGGTTCCTTCAAAGTACCTCGAGTCTCACGAATCTGATCCGCACTGAGATCATCGATATAGGCTTGACCTTTCTTAATTAACAATACTGCCCGGTTATACATTTCATCGAAATAATCCGAAGCGAAACGAAGTTCTTCCCATTCGAATCCGAGCCACTTCACATCTTCTTGAATGGACTTCACATACTCTGTATCTTCCTTAATCGGGTTGGTATCATCGAATCGTAGATTCGTCTTCCCGCCGAATTCATCTGCTAAAGTAAAGTTAATCCAGATGGCTCTAGCATGTCCGATATGTAAATAACCGTTAGGTTCTGGTGGAAAACGTGTCACGATTTCCTTTACTTTACCGGAATTCAGATCTTCCGTAATGACATTCTTAATAAAATTGGAGGGAGTGCTTGGGTTCTCCATTGCAATCAACCTTTCATTCTTGAGATATCTGTCTCATCTTTTATATTAATATCATGTGAATTAATTTCATAAATCTAACTGCATTATGAAACTGATTCATGTATGTTTACTTTATTACTTCATACAAATATACCTGTAAAATGCGGATAGTTCAATAACATCACATTTCTTCCAACCACCCTTGGAACCTTTCTCTAATGACAGTTGCCAGAACATCCAATTCTACCATGCGTTGCAACGTCTCTGAATTAATATCTTTATGACCCTTCGCGAGCATCTGTAATATTTCGAGTACCCTTACTTGTGCAGGATGGGACTCAAGCTTGCGAATTGTTGAAGTCGAGTTCATATACCCTGTCTGTAACACTCTGAAATAAAATCCACTGAAACCCGTCTCCAGAACTTGAGCAGGAAGCTCGGCTGCCCCATGCTTCTGTGAAAGTTTGAAACAAGGATATCTAGGCTGACTCACTTGTAGAATGGCCTCCCCTATTTGAAAGACATCCCCAATACACACTTCGGTTTCCAACATCCCTGTGACCGTTAGATTCTCTCCGAATGCTGCGTAATCTAAAGACTTTCCAAGATGGGACTCCCAATAAGGATAGTGTTCGAAGGGATATACGCAGACCGCTTTGTCACATCCCCCATGATTCACTAAATCGGCCTGTCCATCCCCGTCTATGTAATCTTTCCCTATAAAGACATTACCTTGTATAGGATGTTTATAAATACCTGTCTCTAGCTCTTTTCCTTTATAATCCACTGATATAGGCTTCCCTACATTAAGTGATTTCAACTGTTGCTCCACTCTAGGAACCCCCTCTTCCTCTGATAACAACCTATTTATTTATAACATACCCCCCTCTCCATCCGATAACAAGCTATTTATGTGTAACATCCCCCCGACTCAAAGCTGTGACTACCTGTAGAAACTTATGTTGCGTTGCCTTCGGACAGGGACTCATCTCCCCTCACCTCCATTAGTCAAATTCACTACCGAATGAGGTTGGCGCGGTAGAGGGTTATTAGTGTAATGGGACGAAATCAGGAATTCTAACCAGATTTCAGCGATGCTTACACTTATGCTATAATTTAATAAAGAACTTCTGTACTTTTACGAAAAATTGGATAAAGGGTGTATTGATCAACCATGTATGAGAATCAGAATGCTATGCACCACAAGCTGTTTATTATCGGCGCAGGTGCTGCAGGACTAATGGCTGCTGTTACTGCGCAGGATCAGGGTATCGATACTGCCATTCTGGAGAGCAACGACCGGATTGGAAAGAAGATATTAATGACAGGTGATGGCCGCTGTAACATTACGAATGAATCCACTGCGACGGGTACGGATGAAGCGGTCGTTCTATCACGCAAGTATCACAGCAATCAGACTAGATTTCCAATTACGGTACTGCAGCAATTTGGCATCCGTCAAACCATCGATTACTTCTCTATGCTTGGGCTTCCGCTTACAAGATTGAAGGATGGATTCATGTATCCAATGTCTCTGCAAGCTGCATCAGTGCTGGATATTTTTGAACTTGCGCTGGAGGAACGGAATGTTCCGGTATACCTCAAGAACAAAGTGTTGGATGTTACTGTTTCGAAGAATCATCCGCGCTTCACAATAAAGTGCCAAACGGAGACAGAGGAGCAGGTTGTTTATACTAGTGAATACCTGTTTCTGTGTACCGGTGGACTTGCTGGTCCGAATGCGGACAAAAATAGTCCTGGTTATATGCTTGTCGAACGTCTGGGGCACACCTTGGTTGAGCCTGTGCCAGCTATTGTGCAATTGAAGCTGCACTATCCGCATATGAAGGCGCTGTCCAATATCAAGCTTCAGGGACAAGCCCATATCATTGTAAACGGTAAAGTCATCCGTAGCGAAAAGGGTGAAATTGCATTCACGGATTATGGCATAGCAGGCCCGCTCATTCTCCAGCTAAGCAGGAAGGCTGCGTATCATCTCGCAAGAGGGGACGCTGTGAGCGTATCGGTTGATTTAATGCCGGGACGCACAGAGGAAGAGTTAGTTGAGTTTTTGGAAATGCACTGGGGGACCTTCGGACATCGGACGGTTACAGATTCTCTACTTGGCATCTTCCATAAGAAGTTGGTTCCTGTCTTGCTGAAGGAGGCTGGCATCGATCAACAGCCTGACTTGCTTTGCCAGGATCTTTCGAAGAAAACCAAAACAATATTTTGTCGAGTATTGAAGCGTTGGGAATTTAAAGTAACCGATACCAAAGGCTTCGAGAACGCGCAAGTAACAGCCGGCGGCATTGATACGACGGAGCTAATCGAGGGGACGCTGGAATCCAAGCTAGTACCTGGGCTTTATTTGGCTGGCGAGGTGATGGATGTAGACGGGGATTTCGGCGGCTATAACCTACAATGGGCATGGAGTTCCGGTTATGCGGCCGCGATGGCGCTTGCTAAGAAAATGTAATGAATTCAATAGGAAAAGGGATGCATCGATCAACCATGTATGAGAATCAGAATTCTAAGCACCACGAGTTGTTAATTATCGGTGCAGGCGCTGCAGGTATGATGGCTGCTCTTACTGCACGGGACCAAGGTATTGATACCGCAATTATTGAAAGCAATGACCGGATGGGGAAGAAGATATTAACGACGGGTAATGGGCGTTGTAACATTACGAACGAATCTACTGCGACGGGTACGGATGAAGCGGTCGCTTTATCGCACAAGTATCACAGCAATCAGGCTGGATTTCCATTGCCTGTTCTACAGCAATTTGGTGTGCGCCAGACGATTGAATTTTTCTCATCGCTCGGGCTTCCTCTTATACCCTTAGAGGATGGTCGGATGTATCCCATGTCGTTGCAAGCCGCATCCGTGCCGGGTGTTTTTCGCCTTGCTCTGGAGGATCGGAATGTTCCGATATATTTCAAGAATAAAGTGTTGGATGTTATCGTTTCGACGGAACATCCGCGCTTCACAGTTAAATGCCAAACAGAGACAGAGGAGCAAGTCGTTTATACCAGTGAATACCTGTTTTTATGTGCGGGTGGGCTTACTGCTCCGAAAACGGGAACGGATGGTTCCGGCTATACGCTTGTCCAACGTCTGGGACACACGCTTATCGATCCTGTGCCGGGCATTGTGCAATTGAAGTTAGATTATCCTCACTTGAAGGAACTGTCCGGTATTAAATTCGAGGGACATGCCCATATTATCGTAAACAATGAAGTCATCCGCACTGAATATGGCGAAATTCTCTTTACGGACTATGGCATCTCTGGCCCGCCAATACTCCAGCTAAGCAGGAAGGCTGCGTATAATCTTGGTAGAGGAGAATCTGTGACATTATCGGTTGAATTAATGCCGGGCCGCACGGAGGAAGAGATAGTTGAGTTTCTAGAAACGCACTGGGGGATCTTCGGACACAGGACTGTTGCGGATTCCTTTATCGGAATCATAAACAAGAAACTGATTCCTGTCCTGCTGAAAGAGGCAGGAATTGATCAACAGCTTCACCTGCTTTGTCAGGATCTATCGTGGAAAACCAAGAAAATATTGTATAGAATCATGAAGTCTTGGGAATTTAAAGTGACCGATACCAATAGCTTCACGAATGCGCAAACAACAGCTGGTGGCATCGATACAACTGAGCTAGTCGAAGGAACGTTGGAATCTAAGTTAGTACCTGGGCTCTATTTGGCAGGTGAGGTGATGGATGTAGATGGAGATTGCGGTGGTTATAACTTGCAATGGGCCTGGAGCTCCGGCTATGTCGCCGCGATGGCGCTTGGTGATCGACGACGTGCAGGCACCACGTAAGTAGATAGATGGTTGCTGACTCCTGGCACGTTTCGGTGGAATACTTGCATGCTTTGAACACACACGGTGGAGAATTGTGTTTGAACAGTCACGCCTCACCTCCATATGTTAAATCCACAACATGGAGCTTAAAGATAACTTCTACGTGCTTTTCATAGATGATTACCTTTTCCACATAGCTGCTGATGAGCTTCTTGATTTCAGGAAGATCACGGTTTGCGACTTGGGTTCCGAACTGAGAAAGCAGTTGTCGCAGAGATTCCTCTGTGATGGCTGCTTTTTCTGTGTTGCCTCTGTTTGAAGTAAGCTGTACCTCTTCGCCTCCACAATTACATAAATTAGCATTTTGTCATATGACAAAACTAATGACAACACTCACTACTTGGCCGTCCTTGTCTATAGTATAGTAGTCCCGAAGGATTCTCTATGCGAAAGGACGAAAGAACATTGACAAGAATAAGTAGAAAATTAACGCTTATGGTTTTAATTATTCTTTTTACAACGGGTATAGTTCCGGGCAAGTTCGGCGCAGGCATGGGCGGCATATCGACCGTTGCAGCAGCTACAACTATCTCCAGTCAGGACGGGGTCGGATATAGCGGCTCCATTGCTGCGAATGAAGTGGTGGGGAACGCTTTTACGGGATACCAGGCTTGGCCTAGCGGAATTCCAAAGGGATCCAGTGCCTTTGTCGGCGGTGTCTATGATGGCACCAGTATATGGATGATACCTTACAATGCCAACGAAATACTCAAGGTTAATCCGTCCACCGGGGATATGACAGGATATAGAAATTGGCCCACAGGCTTTACTAAGGGGAGCAATGCATTTGCTGGAGGCGTTTATGACGGAACGAACATATGGCTCATTCCATATAGTGCAAATCAGGTCATCAAAGTTAACGCGACTACTGGTGTAATGACAGGGTATAGCAGTTGGCCAGGTGGATCGAAAGGAAGCGATCAATTTATTGGTGGTGCTTTTGACGGTACCAACATATGGCTCACCCCCTATTCGGGGAGTCGTTTGATCAAGTTGAATAAGACGACTGGAGCAATGACCAGCTATAATAGTTGGCCAAGCGGGACAAGACTTGGTAGTTATCCGTTTTATGGTTCTATTTTTGATGGCACTAGTTTATGGCTGATTCCGAATAATGCCGATCGTCTAATCAAGGTTGATCCGGCAAACGGGGATATGACTGGTTTCAACAATTGGCCTAGCGGGTTCACCAAAAGTGGAGATGCATTTTCGGGAGGCGTCTTCGATGGCACGAATATATGGCTGATCCCGAATAATGCTACTCATGTGGTTAAAGTCGATACGGCAACCGGAGACATGATCGGATACAATGGATGGCCTAGCGGATTTACAAAAGGGAGCGGCAGCTTTGCAGGTGGCGTGTATGATGGTACTAGTATTTGGCTCATTCCGAACAATGCCGATCGACTAATCAAGGTTGACTCGGCAACAGGTGAAATGACGGGATACAACAATTGGCCAAGTGGGTTTGCGCAACAAAACAGTGCGTTTCTTGGCGGTGTGTATGATGGGGAAAATGTTTGGATGATTCCGTTTATGGCTGACCGTCTTATGAAGTTTGGGTATAGTACCGAATTGAGTGGACTTACGCTGAGTAGCGGTACATCATCACCAGCATTTAGCTCGGCAACAACAAGCTACATGGCCAGTGTTGGTAATGAAGTGACGAGCATAGATATAACGCCAACGACAGCGGATGCCACGGCAACGGTGACGGTGAACGGTTCGGCCGTCGCGAGTGGACAGGCGAATGCAACGGCGCTGAACGTTGGGGACAATACGATTACAGTAATCGTTACATCAGGTGATGGCAATACGCGAACGTATACCGTCACGATAACCCGGGCGGCGTCATCCAACGTTGATTTGAGCGGACTGACGCTCGGCGCAGGAATGTTATCACCAGCATTTAGCTCGGCAACAACAAGCTACATGGCCAGTGTTGGTAATGAAGTGACGAGCATAGATATAACGCCAACGACAGCGGATGCAACGGCCACGATGACGGTGAATGGTTCGGCCGTCGCGAGTGGGCAAGCGAATGCAACGGCGCTGAACGTTGGGGATAATACGATCACTGTTCAGGTCACCGCAAAAGACGGCACCACGAAGAAAAGCTACGCCGTCACGGTAACGCGGGCGACATATGGTAGTGCTGACTTGAGCTCACTGACGTTGAGTGCGGGCATATTATCGCCGACATTCAATGCGGTGACGACAAGCTACACGGCAAGCGTCGGTAGCGAAGTGGCGAGTCTCGACGTCACGCCGACGGTGGAGGACGCCGATGCCACGATGACGGTGAATGGTTCGGCCGCCGCGAGTGGGCAAGCGAATGCAACGACGCTGAACGTTGGGGACAATACGGTCACGGTTCAGGTCACCGCGAAAGACGGCACCACGAAGAAAGGCTACGCCGTCACGGTAACGCGGGCGACATACGCTAGGCGCCAACTTGAGCGGACTGACGCTGAGTGCGGGCATACTATCGCCGACATTCAATGCGGCGACGACGAGCTACACGGCAAGCGTCGGTAGCGAAGTGGCGAGTCTCGACGTCACGCCGACGGTGGAGGACGCCGATGCCACGATGACGGTGAATGGTTCGGCCTTCGCGAGTGGGCAAGCGAAAGCAACGGCGCTGAACGTTGGGGACAATACGATCACGGTTCAGGTCACCGCGAAAGACGGCACCACGAAGAAAAGCTACGCGGTCACGGTAACACGGGCGAATAACGCCGATAACGGCAATAACGGCAATAACGGCAATAATAGTGATAACAGCAACAACGGCGGGACTCAAAGTACAATCAACACGGACACGTATACGGCAATCTTAATCAACGGCAAAGTGATGAACGCTGGAACGTTAACAACTTCACGAAGGAATGAGCAAACGGTCACTACCATAACCGTCGATTCGAGCAAGCTCGTTGAGATGCTGAAACTGGGTGGTGAACGCTCCGTTGTGACGATCCCATTCAACAACCCTGCCGATGTTTTGATAGGTGAGGTAAACGGCCTTATGATTAAAATGATGGAAGAAATCCATGCGGATCTGGAAATCAAGTCGGAAAAAGCCAGCTACAAGATTCCAGCTCAGCAAATCAATATCGATGCCATTTTGCGACAAGCTGGAACGTCTGTGGCGCTTAGAGACATTACAATTCAGGTGGAAATAGCCTCACCTACTACGGAGAACGTCAAGTTCGTTGAAGATTCGGCGAGAAATTCGAACATTACCCTTATCGTTCCGCCGCTTAATTTTACCGTGAGAGCCATCTATGGCAGTCAACAGGTGGAAGTAGCGAAGTTTAACACTTTCATCGAACGTACGATTGCTCTACCGGATAACTTCGATCCGAGTCGAATTACGACAGGTGTAGTTATCGATGCGAATGGTACGATTCATCATATGCCTACAAAGGTTATTCAACAAGAGGGTAAATATTTCGCAATCATCAATAGCTTATCCAACAGTACTTATTCGGTAATATGGAGCCAAGTGGAATTTAGCGATGTCGCCCATCATTGGGGCAAACAAGCGATTAACGACATGGGCTCGCGGTTGGTCGTGCAAGGTACGGCAGAGGGTTTCTTCAGCCCTGACAAACCGATTACTCGTGCCGAATTTGCGGCAATTGTCGTACGCGGACTGGGATTAAAGCCAAAAAACGACGCCACAGGCTTTGTGGATGTGAAAGCCTCGGATTGGTATAGCGACGCAGTTTGGACTGCGAAACAGTATCAATTAATCAGCGGATTTGAAGACGGCAGCTTCCGACCGATGGAGATGGTTACACGCGAGCAAGCAATGACGATAATCTCTAAGGCGATGACGCTTACCGGGTTAAAGGATCGGCTTCCGGTTCAAGACGCGATCGTAACGCTTCGACCATTCGCGGATGGCGGACAGGTAGCCTCGTGGGCGCAAAGCGACGTAGCGGCTTGCATCCTGGCGGAGATCATCACAGGTAGAAGCGATGCTACCATTGCGGCGAAGGTAAGCGTCACAAGAGCGGAAGTAACGATCATGTTACAACAATTATTGAAGAAGTCTGACCTGATTTGAAGGGAGAATTAACGAATATAGAGAATTATTCAATTTGATTCTAATCACTTAAGCTACCTCCCTAAACATCCTAAAGTGATGCGGTGGCGAATTGTAGATTTGCTAAGCCTCGGTTCGCCTCCATATGTAAGACAAAAAAGGTCGCTCATATCCTTTAACCGATAAGCGACCTTTTTTTGTTGTGGACTCATATTTTTCGAAAAAGTAGACCTCTTTAACCATACGACTTATTTTATATCATGACGGTATGACCCTTTAGTCATTCTATGATGATAAATTCCTCTCATACACGAGCCAAGACCACACTCTAATAAGA
Organism: Paenibacillus sp. Y568; assembly: GCF_059445545.1. NCBI lineage: Bacteria > Bacillati > Bacillota > Bacilli > Caryophanales > Paenibacillaceae > Paenibacillus > Paenibacillus sp. Y568. The sequence goes on along the minus strand of NZ_JCAIUM010000010.1, from coordinate 65,887 downwards.
ACCACGTATACTAAATATAGAATAAGTACCAACTTCATGATTTCAGGAATATTTAAAAAGAATGCAACAATCGTTAGGATCGCGGTAAAAATAAGAGATAACTTATTCGTTTTGGAGTTAATAGGTCCACTTATAAGTAATCCTGATAGCCCTTTAGCATTTGCCTCGTAACACTTGGTATGATGCGGCTCAATTCCCACTATACCTTTAAGTACCACGACTAGCTCGTCACGATCCTCAACAGGTTTAGCACAACGTTGACAGTGTACTTCTTTACTCATATCCAACCTCCCCTCCTAAAGTATTATATAGGCTTCACATGAGCACTCTTCAATTTAAAAAGTATCCCATCAAAACATCATCTATATATCGTCCATTAACAAAGAATTCATTAACAAGACGACCTTCGATAACAAATCCACATCTCTCGTAGAATCTTATAGCCGTGGGATTAGTAGAAAGAACGCGTAAGCTCAACTTCTCCTTGCCTTGTTCCGTTGCCCACGCCTTCATCGTCTCCATCAGTCTTGTTCCGATTCCCTCATGCTGATATTGTGGATGAACGGCAATATTGATCTCATACACATGGTGATTGGTTCTGATCATCGTGGGATATCGAAACCCAACATACCCACATATTTGTTCATCAATGAGAGCTACTAACTGCGAACCTGGTTGACAATGCCGTAGGAAATCTTCTCGAGAAGTCCAATTTAAAGGTTCAGGAGCACTATGATCATCCCATACAATCGCGTCTAAATCCATGATCTGTTGGGCATCTTTCATTTCAGATAGACGGATGGTAAGTGTTCGTTGATTTATCTTCATTTCCTGCACCCCTTTTTCAAGAATTCTGTGTTATATGGTTAGGCTACAGATGACTCCATCTCTGACTTGTCCTTGTTCTTCACTGCATGTACTATAAAGAACGCGATACCAATTACAGCTGTACCCGTTGCTAGCCACGCGACGGGTATGAGTCCACCTCCATCATATAAGAGACCCATGGTATAAGGCCCTATGACCCTTCCAACAGCTCCAACCCCACCACTCAGTCCAATGTAGAAAGGGGCAGCTCGTCCCGCATGATCTGAGATAAATGCCGGCATAGCAGGAGATATTAGCATCTCCCCTAACGTTGCTAACACCATAGCCAACACCATTCCAGTGTAATTATGTGTTATTAAGATCACCATGTAGGATAATAGATAGAATACAGCACTCATTGTCATTTGTGATGAAGATGATTTCGCTAGCCATCTTTTCAACAAACTGATCATCGGTTGAGCTGCAAATATTAGCACACCATTTAAAGTCCATAGGAATCCATACATTTTCTTTGGAATACCTTCAGAGATAATAAATGGGGATACCCCCGAATTCCATATCGAATTACCTAACAATATGAATAATGATCCTATACCCATGTATAGATAAATACGTGTGTTTCCAAGTAATCGCCATATACTTTCATTTGCGTTCGCTGTATTTCTTTTATCTAGATGTACTTCACCTTCTTCATGATCAAGACGGTTCAAGTACGTAAGAAAAAATACAGCAAATACAGCTGAAGTCAGACCATTCGCAATAAATGTTAGCTTGTACGAAATGTCGGCTAGAAATCCACTCAGAGCAGTCCCTAAGGCTACTCCAATATTGTTAGCTACGTAAATAATATTAAACAACTCTCCACGTCGGTCGGCAAATCGAAAGCCGATAAAGGCTTGAATAGCTGGTAGAGATAAAGCATTACAGAAACCGATAAACCCCATTAGTGCCATATAGAAATACCAGTATTGACTGGTCACTGGCAGTGCAAATAGTCCTAACGCATTCAGAACTAATGATCCTACAATAAGCTTCTTCACGCCTACTCGATGATACAGTGATCCTCCTAGCAATTGTCCTATAATTCCACCTAATGCCTGAATTAAAATAACAAGGCCAGCATCTGCCATATTATGTCCCAATTCATCGAATACAAACATCGTTGTTAAAGGCCACATCAGTGAACTTCCCGTGGAATTAACTAGACTTGCTATTAGAAACACTTTTACTTCTTTCGGGTAGCCTTGTAACATTTTCATATTTTGTTTTCTCCCAGATGATTATTCATTAATTCACTATTTCACTGCCGTTTCACTTCAACCGTTGTTGAGAAAAAGGTAGCTCCCTCTCCCATATCTGCTAGTCGATCTGGTGTTAACACGTTAGCACGTTGTCTCCGTCCATTCTTCTCCCACCATAATCCTTGACTAATCACAGTGCCTGGAAGCATTTTGTCTGTAATAGCAGCCTTCAATTCGTAACATCCACGGGCATTGAATACAACCACATCCTCTTGATCTTCAATCCCTCTTTCAGCAGCATCTTCTGGATGTATTTGCAATGTCGGAGCTTTTTCAATGTTCTGAAGTTTCTCCACATTGGCGAAAGTAGAATTAAGGAAGTTATGATTCGGTGGTGAGATAAACATCAATGGGTACCGGTCAGTCACTCCTGGACGTCGTTCTCCGTCATACCCTTCTTGAAGGGGTACGTAATCAGGAAGTGGGGGCAACCCCGCTTCTCTCATTGTGATTGAGTATAGCTCTATTTTACCTGATTCTGTAGGTAGATGTTCAAGGAAGGATCGTTGCTGCGTCATATCCAGCTTCACGAATTGATGCTCTTTCAGAGCTTCAAGTGTCACAGCGTTCAGATACGGGTTAGATGGATAGTGTAACGCCTCGGTAATCATATCCTCTTCGGACTGGCTAAATGCCTTTTCATCCAGACCCATAGCCTGACCTAATAACGAGAATAGCTCCATATTGCTCTTACTCTCACCTTCGCTAGGAATAATCGGTTGTTGCAAATGAATATACTGGTGCCAGTATGAACTAAAGAGATCCGTACTTTCAAATGATGATGTCGCTGGTAACACAATATCTGCATACTTCGCCGTATCTGTAAGGAATAAGTCATGTACGACGGTGAATACATCCTCACGAGCGAATCCACGCTTCACTCGATCTGCATCAGGAGCGACAACCACAGGGTTACTACAATATACAAACAACGCCTTAATGGGGTTCTCCTCCCATTCCAGTGCCTCAGCAATACGATTCATATTGATAGTACGAGCCTTAGGATTAGGACGTAGATTAGGTCGCTGGAGCTTAGCACTGTTCATCTGTGCATACCCTCCATTAGATCTCGCTGCTCCTCCACCCTGTCTTAACCATTGTCCTGTCAGTGCAGGCAGGCATGAAATGCTCCGTACGTTCATCCGCCCATTGTGCTGTTCGATTACGATGTACATCAATCACAATCACCTTAGCGCCTCGTTTGCGAGCTTGCTCAGCTAATACTACTTGATGCATATTGGTACTAATAATGTTACCACCCCAGACGATAATTACATCGGCATTCACCGTATCCTCTGGGCTCGTCCCTCCATTAAAACCCATCGTATATCTCCAACCTGCTGTTCCTGCAGAGTTACAGATGGACTGTTTCAATCGGCTTGCTCCAATGGCATTAAAGAAACGACGGTCCATTCCCTCTACACTTAGAATCCCCATGTTTCCATAGAAACTGTAAGGCAGGATCGACTCTGATCCATAATCACGAATGCACTGTTGCAAGCGGCTTGTAATCTCACTAACGGCTTCCTCCCAAGAAATACGCTCGAATTGGCCTTCACCCTTACTACCAGTCCGTCTCATTGGATGTAATATCCGTTCGGGATGATACACGCGTTCTGTCATGTTTCTTACTTTATTACAGATCGATCCCTTCGTGATCGGATGATCTGGGTTACCTGTAACCTTAATAATCTTGCCCTTCTCCTTATGCAGTAGCAGACCACATGTATCCGGACAATCGAGCGGACATACCGCTGGAAACACACCATTCTCTTGCTCGACCATTTCTGCTGAACTCCTTTAGCGTTTCTTCTCATATACGTCCATCTCATATTTCAATATAATCTATCATAAATCTACAACTTCATTTCCGCAAAGAATAACCTCTATATTTCATAAAAATGTAGATAATCTTGTTTCAACTCCTATTGAACAGGGTAAAAATTCACAACAGCATATGAACATGATTCATCATGCTATTATTCAAAGGCATGAACAATCACATCAAATTAGCCATGCGTAAAAGTTTCGTCCCCCGGACTTTTAACATGGCTAATTTGTTATGTGCTATTCATGAACGTAAAAAGGTCGATCCATCCTAATATGATAGGACAAGATCGACCATTGTCTTACTATATAACATGAGGGCAGTGGACACCTAAGCATGTTTCCGTGATACATTCGCTTTAGGGATATCATTCTTTAATGTGGTATTATAAGATGCATTTGGCTCACGTAGATAGGCTACCCAATAGGCCGCAGCGACAAAGATAACTCCCCCAACTAAATTACCCAGCCAGACCGGGATGAAATTCATTACGTATTCTCCCCACGAATAATAACCTGCAAAGATAGCTGCTGGAATAAGGAACATATTTGCCACAACGTGCTGAAATCCAATAGCTACGAAGGCCATGGTAGGGAACCAGATCCCTAATATTTTGCCACTTATATTATCTGCTCCATAAGATAACCATACTGCTAGAGCAACCAACCAGTTACAACCAATCCCAGAGACGAAGGCTTGTAGAAAAGTAACATCTAATTTGTGTCCCGCCATATCCACTACTTTCTCTAAGTACACACCCGTTTCTGTTAGTCCAACGATATGTCCGAAGAAGTAAGCGACGAATACAGCTCCTACGAAATTACTCAATGTAATTAAAACAAGATTCTTTACTGTCTCCCATGTTGAGATCTTCTTCGCCATACGAGCGAGTGGCACCGCCATCATATTACCTGTTAACAGTTCACCACCAGCCAATAATACAAGAATAAGTCCTACAGGAAACACCGATGCTCCTATAAAATTAGTAATGGAACTCCATTCTTTCGGCGCTCCAGAAATAACTCGAATATCAAGTAGGAATCCCAGTGCAATAAACGCTCCACCTAAGAAACCAAGAACCAGCATCGTAGCAAGCCGATTATGAGCTTTTTTTGTCCCGTTCTCAACTGTCACTTCAGCAATTTGCTGAGGTTTATAATAGGCCATAATCCTTTCACCTCTATCCAATATAGTTAAAATCTAATCTATTTATTATAATTGTAACGCATACGTTTCAATTCTAAACGTAATAATTGTCACAAAAAATGAACATAAGTGAAAGTTTTCACAAAATAGTTATAGATTCATGAAAGTGATTAGGATCACTTTCGTTTTTCCATACAATAACACCCCTTGGATCTGTAATCCAAGGGGTGTTATTTGCTCATATAAGAATTCTATCGCTAGTTTGATGAATCCGTCATTCTAGACCAACGCAGGTTCTTCCTTCGCTATAGCAGGCAATGCCTGTAGTCCAACTGTGTTCAAGAAATTCCATGGTTTATTATAATGAGGTTGGAAGAAGAAGTCGATGAATCCAAGCTGATCGACTGTCATCCGATTCTGAATACATACCGAGATCGTATTGATCGATTGGGTTAAATCCACCTTCGACATCAACTGGGCACCCACAATACGGCGTGAGTCTTTTTCAAATACAACCTTTATCGTTACACTTTCTGATGTTGGCATAAATTCAGGGCGGTAATGGTCAGTCATACTCACGGTCTCAACCTGTAGTCCTTCATCTGATGCGGCTAATTCAGTCAGCCCTGTAGCTGCGATATTATCTTCATATATTTTGATACCTGAAGTTCCCTGTGTTCCCATGTAAGGAATTGTCGGAGCCATTAAGTTACGAGCAACAAGCGTTCCCATACGTACAGCATTGGTTGCTAAGGGGATGTAAGCATGCTTTCCTGTCGGATTGTAGTGGATCGCACAACTATCACCTGCAGCATATACATCTTTCTTACTTGTCTGCATATAGTCATCCACGATAATCGCACCATTCGGTAACATATCCACTTGTCCTTTGAGAAGTTCCGTATTTGGACGGAAGCCGATACAGAGAATGACTAGATCCGTTTCATATTCACCTTGTGTTGTAATGACTTTGCTCACCCGACCATCTGTTCCTTCAAAAGCAGTTACGGTCTGATTCAATGCAAGCTTAATGCCCTTATTCTGAAGTGTATCCTGAATGGCATCTGTGAATTCAGGGTCTAAATATTTATTGAGTATTCGATCTACACCATCAATCAGCGTCACTTCTTTACCATTCATCTGAAAAGCTTCTACTAATTCCACGCCAATGTAACCTGCACCCACTACGGTTATGCGTTTTACTTGACTAGCCTTTTCAATAATGGTGTTGGAATGATTGTAATTCTTGGAGAGCAAGATATTATCTAACTCAATGCCTTCAAGTTTCGGAATGATTGGCCATGATCCTGTCGTCATAATTAATTTATCATACGTATCTTCAAATTCTTCACCGTTCACCAAGTTACGTACAGTAAGTCGTTTGCTATCTGTATCAATACCTGTAACTTCATGACGCATCTTGGTATTGACCCCTAATGCAGCTAATTCTTCTGGGGAAGAGTAGAACAGACCATGTGGGTCTTTCACGACACCTCCTACATACAATGCGATTCCACAAGATAAGAAAGATATATTATCATTACGTTCATAAACGGTAATTTCTGCTTCTGGATATAATTTAGCGGTATTTACGATTGTTGCTGTCCCAGCGTGAGTACATCCAATGACTACTATTTTCATGATTTGTTCCTCCTCCAAGTTGGGTGCTCTCTATTTCTAAGCGCTACATTGTGAATTTATTCACCTTATGCCCTTTATTATAGTGTGATATTTTTCACATTGCAAGGGATGTTGTTAAAGTTTTCACATTGTTCACAATTGCTCCTCTCCTTTAAGCGTGCGGACTTATAGTATTTAAGGGGAATCGTTCGTGACCAACTACGAAAATAAGTGATGAATATCATATCCAAGATACGGCTGGTTACTTACTAAATCGGCTATTTTAGTGTGACATATTACAGGTATATATATTCAAGGTAAAAACACAAATAAACCGATTCTGACGAGTCGGCTTGTTTGTGTAACTATAATAAGGCATGATATTAAAAATAATCTGAAAAGTATGGATGTTCATTCCGTATTAATTTCTCAAGCAGAAGCACGCTTGCATCATCACATTGCATACGGCCGATTCTTGCAAGATACGTAGGACGTTTGTAACCCATAAACATCGTTGTCATTGTGGGGATATCGATAGTAACAGAAGGTTTGCCTCCACCTTCCTTCAAGTACCCCTTCCCCGCTTTATCCACCGTTAATGTAAAGGTGCCCTGATTCCATTCGAGCATTGGATCATGTAAGTTGAAGACCACCTGACAATCCGTTTCTTGAATTTGGAACGGGTACTGCTCGATGAAAAGACCGACATCCACAATCCGAGCCATATAATATGGAGCTATAGTTTCTTTAATATCCCCATCATCCAGTATGAACGCCAACGGCTCGTCCTTATAAATATCTCCCTTGACCAGTGTGATCATCGAAAAGTGAGCACTGATGAAATTCCACAATCCTGTGCGAGCCTCTTCATCTAAGTACACCATCTCTTTAATATGAAAGACTTCCTCCGCTATCCAATACAACAGATACCCCGTTGGCTTCTCGTTGCCATCATAATAAATAGCTACCGTCATATCATCCAAATCCCAGCGCAAATACTCTTCCCATGCCAGTTCATTCCGAAGCATTGCCCCATGATTTTGTAGAGCATACGCCTCATAAATCGTCTTGATATCCGGATGTTCCGTCGTAACCCGATCGACATTACCTGGAACCATCTTCAGCTTCGGAAGCTGCGTATCTTGGACTTCAAAAGAAATTTTATCCGAGATGATCTCCCACCCTTTACGCCGGTAATACGGAATCGAATAGGGATATAGGTAGGAAATCGATTGTTTACGATCACGCATATTGCTTAATGCATGTAGCATCAGCTTGTTCATTAAGCCCAAATTGGCATATTCAGGATAGGTCCCAACACCTGTCAGTCCCCCCATCTCATAAATTTGACCGAATAGGTTCACTTGGAAAGGGTAAACAGCAAGTTGGGAGATGAGTTTATCGCCATCAAACCAGCCTAATACATCGGCATACTTCAATATGGGTAACTTCGATTGTGCAATCTCTCTATTTTCCCAGCCAAATGTTTGCAACTCACGGTTGGTCACTTGAAAAACATAACGCAGCAAATCATTAAACTGCTCCCCGTGTATCGTTTCGACACTCTTTAATTTGAGTCTGTCTTGCAACTTACGGCGATTCATCGGTTATAACCCTCCATTTGTTTAACACAATACACATTAGTCTTAGTCTCTATTCCTACACTGTAAACTATACAAAGGAGACAGAATCTCCATGTCTTTCTACTCTACGCAAATAAGCCACTCCTTTGGTAGACGGTTTATACCCCTACAACAATCCAAATGAGGTGACCTCTTAAAAATTCTACCATGTTCTCAATAAGGGTTCAATCTCACCTATAGCTTACACTTTAAACACGATTTAATAACATAGTAACGTCAAGATACTTCTGTTAACTCCATAACTTTACAATGACCTTATTCCTTAGCAATTAAAAAAAGGCTTATATCTATAGGACTCCCCTAAAGTATAAGCCTTTCATCGGTATCTAATACTATATCAATCCTGTAATTGCGCCATGCTCATCCATAGACATATACTCAGCTGCAGGAGACTTCGGTAGTCCTGGCATCGTCATAATATTTCCTGTATGAACTACAACGAAGCCTGCTCCAGCAGACAAAGAGATATCTCTAACATGCATCGTAAATCCTTCTGGAGCACCCAGTAGACGGGGCTGGTCTGAGAAGGAATACGGGTTTTTGGCCATACATACGGGCAGAGCACCATATCCAAGTCGATCAATCTCTGCAAGCCCCCGTACAGCGGATGGAGAGAAGGTCACCTGAGCACCACGATAAATCCTTTGTACAACCTTCTCAATTTTCGATCGAATATCCAATTCATCCGCATAGAGTGGAGTAAAGTTCGAAGCCTCCCTATTCAACAGTTCAACCAAGGCCTCAGCAAACTTTATAGTACCCTCACTACCTTCGGCCCAAGCCTTCGATATTTCTACTCGTATTCCAAGCTCATGACAACGTTGCTGTACTAGCTCTATTTCCTCAGAGGCATCTCCTGCGAAATGATTAATCGCTACCAATACAGGAACACCAAAAGTATGAATGTTCTCGATATGTCTCTCCATATTCAATAGACCTAGCTGCAATGCATCCATATTAGGACGGTCGAGTTCCTGTTTCGATACACCCCCGTTATACTTGAGGGCTTTGATGGTAACAACAAGCACAGCCGCCGATGGTCTCAGTCCGGTTTGACGACACTTAATGTCAAAAAACTTCTCAGCGCCCAAGTCAGCTCCAAACCCAGCCTCGGTTACGACGATTTTCGCCATTTTCAATGACAATCTAGTCCCCACAACACTACTACATCCGTGTGCAATATTGGCAAAAGGTCCCCCATGGATCATGACAGGTGTACCTTCTAATGTCTGAACCAGATTAGGCTTTATAGCTTCCTTAAGAAGAATGACCATCGCTTCTACCGCTCCCAATTGAACGGCTGTCACAGCTTCTCCTTCTTCGTTATATCCAATCACCATTCGACCCAGTCTATTACGTAAGTCAGACAAGTTCTCACTTAGACATAGAACAGCCATGATCTCCGAAGCCGTCGTGATGAGAAAACCAGACTCCTGCACCTGACCATTGCCATCACCAATTCCCGTCACAATCTGACGCAAGCTTCGATCATTCATATCCATCGCGCGCTTCCAGTTCATTCGTTTCGGATTCAACCGAAGGCTGTTTCCATGAAATATATGATTATCGATCATCGCAGATAATAGATTATGGGCAGATGTTATCGCATGAATATCCCCTGTAAAATGAAGATTAATGTCATCGGCAGGGACAATCTGTGCCTTTCCACTTCCTGTTGCCCCACCCTTCATACCGAAACAAGGCCCCAATGAAGGTTCTCTAAGCGCAGCAATAGTGGGTTCACCTATAGCATTTAACCCTTGCGCAAGGCCAATCGTAGTCAACGTCTTCCCTTCACCTGCAGGCGTAGGATTCATAGCCGTCACAAGAACTAATTGACCGTCGGGGCGATCTTTTACCTCTTCCCATAACGTGGGATTAATTTTACTTTTATATTTACCGTACAATTCTAGATGCTCCTCACTAATTCCTATAGTGCGAGCAACTTCGATAATAGGCTTCATGTTCTCAGGTAACCCCCATTAATGATCTGTAGTCTTACTCTATCTTTCTTTAAAAATGGACAATCACTATTGTAACTGAAAGAAGCAGAGAAATATATGTTACTATTCTCAGACTAATCTTAGTATGAAGGAATCAGATTAATACTTTCATCCTTATATCTTAAAAAAAAGAAAGGCCTACCTTTGGAAGGTAGACTTTCATGTCATTCGTATCATATTACGTATGAAATATGAATTACAGCAACTCTTTCATCGCCTGTATCATCGTCTCAGGAGAAGTCTTAGGCTCGAAACGCTCAACAACTTGTCCATCACGATTAACCAAGAATTTAGTGAAATTCCATTGGATGGCACTATCCTCGCCAACACCGGGTTGTTGCTCTTTCAAATATTGAAATAATGGATGTGCTCCTTCACCATTCACTTCAACTTTTGCGAATATCGGGAAGGTTACACCATAGTTCACTTGGCAGAAGGATTCCGCCTCTTCACTACTACCTGGTTCTTGAGCACCGAATTGATTGCATGGGAATCCTAAGATTTCCAACCCTTGTTCACGATATTCCTTGTACAGTTTCTCGAGATCACCATACTGCGGCGTCAACCCACACTTGCTCGCAGTGTTGGCAATGATAAGCACCTTACCTTTATACTGGTCTAATGAAACGTCTTTGTCAGCCGGAGTGACTGCTGTAAACTCGTATACGGACATCCTAGTTCCCCTCGCCTTCTTGTCATGATAGATTATACGCCATTCAAATGGTAGTTGAATCTATCTACTTTCATCATATAAGAAATAGCCACAATATCCAAATCTGAGGAATATCATGGCTATGATGATCTATATGTAATTATGCCTTCGTTGTAGCCATAATCTCAGCCTTCTTGGCTTCTCGTTGTTCTCGGGTAAGTTTGGGACATACATAACAATAGACACATTCACCGATTCGATAAGCCTGACAACATGAAGGTCTCACCCAATAGGGTTCGGATGGGTTATATGGATTATCTATTTCCTTAAACTTGATATCAAAGGGATTTCGTTTACGATGAAATATCTCTGACGACATCTCTTTTATGTAAAGATAGTCATCCTCAATACGAAGCAGATCTGCTTCATCAGATACCATGGATATCATGTTCTGTTTGAAATTCCACAACGTTAGAGGTAACTGCGCCCATAACTGTCCTATCGGTGCCTTTCCCGCTTCTGCCATACTCTCCATCAATGGGCGTAGCTCACCCCCATAGAAGCGATCCAGCGTAGCATTACGAAACTCCTTATGCTGCTCATGATCAGGTGTATGTTCCGTTGCATCATTCAACTGAAAAGCGATATTGGCATAGCCATTTCTCTTAATGATATGAACCGTCAGATTAGCAAGAGATAAGTCTAAGTAACAATTACATACAGAGACCATATATTGTTGTGCAATAGATAGACCCCGAATCCAGTTTGCAAAAAACGTCGCTGCTGCATTCAAATCTTGCGCTTGGAGAAGTTCACCGAATACCTCCAGAAACATTTGAGCTTCCTCGGGGTCTGTAAGATCCATAGCGGACTTCGTTAGAACCGTCTCTTGAGGAGCGATTATCGTGACGTTCCCATATTGTTCAAGCAACTTATAATCGATCGGTAACACATTACCCCTCCTGTCCGAGATACATCCAGCCACAAAAGCAGCATTCAAGGATTCTATATATATTTATATTTATATTTATAATTTAATTATCGTTATATTTAATTTCCTGAAGCTTTACGAATGCTATTCGTACGTCGTTCATTCCTATGTGAATCTAATTCCTGTTGATTGAAGTCATATACTTCATGTTCTACAGCCGGTTGGCCTATTAATGCATAAGGAAGACACAGCGGAAGACCCGAGCGCGGATCTTTAACAATATCAGCTTCAATCCCAAATACTTCACGTAAAACCTCTACCGTCATGACCTCAACTGGAGATCCACAAGCTACTGCATTACCTTGTTTAATAGCAATCATATGATGAGCATAACGAGAAGCATGATTTAAATCATGCACTACCATGACGATAGTCCGTTTCGCTGTTCGATTCAAATGCTCTAATAGGTGCAGCACTTCTAACTGATGGGCCATATCCAGATAGGTCGTAGGCTCATCGAGAAATAGAATGTCTGTATCCTGAGCCAAAGCCATGGCAATCCATGCACGTTGACGTTGACCTCCAGATAGTTGATCAATCGGACGATCATGAAAGGCTGCCATCCCCGTAACCTCGATCGCCCACTGTACCATTTCCTTATCTTCTGCTTGAAGAGACCCGAATCCCTTCTGGTAAGGAAATCGGCCAAAAGAAACAAGTTCCGTGACAGTTAGCCCTTCCGGTGCCGTTGGATTCTGTGGGAGAATAGCCATTTGCTTGGCTACCTCTCGCGTTGACTGCTTATGAATGGATTTACCATCCAGTAGAACTTGCCCCCCTGTGGGTTGCATAATCCGAGCCATAGCTTTCAATATCGTTGATTTGCCGGAGCCATTAGCTCCAACAAGTGCTGTTATTTGTCCATCAGGAATTTGTATATTTAAATCTTCAACAATGGTTCGGTTATCATATGATAATTGTAATTGAGCCGTATTTAGTCGAAACAACTCTTCACCCTCTTCATAGACAAAGATATTTTAATGCTATAATTAATATGATATTGAGAATCATTATCATTGTCAAGTCTTATTATTAACGCATACAAGGATATTCCCGGAATACCTAGGAATATCCTCAATGTGGTGTTATTTATTCACTGTAAAAGTTAGTCTAATGATTGCGCTTGAGATAAGCCAAAAACCTCTGAAATGAGGCGAAAAGACTGGAGTTTATCCTCAAAATCATGAATTATACTGGCGATCATAATCTCTTGCGTATTATAATCTTCACAAATTTGTAAAATCTGCTGTTTCACTTGCGATGGATCTCCTACGACCACACGCTTCCGATTCTCTTCAATACGAAATCGATCATAGGGGGTATAGGTGTATTTCAGAGCCGTCTCTACAGAAGGTGTCCCCGTCGACTTCGTGCCCCTCTCCATCAGAACTAATGAAAGATCCATACTTGAAGCAAGCCTATTTGCTTCTTCCTCCGTATCTGCACAGACCGCAAAAATGGCAACCATCGATTGAGGTTCACTGAACACGTTAGATGGTTTAAAGTTCTTCTGATAATCTTTCATGTATTGACTACCACCTTGGCCATTGATGAATTGAGCGAAAACATACCCCGCTCCACGTTCGGCCGCAAGTACCGCACTATCACCGCTTGATCCAAGTAACCACATCTCAGGTACGGTATCAACCTGGGGTTTCGCGATCAGACCGGCATAACGATGGACTTCACTTAAGGAGTCATGAAGATAAGCAATTAAATCATCTAATTTATCAGGATATCGATCTATCGTTCGGTCGAGCCCTTCCTGAAGTGCTTGTGTCGCAAGGGGCATCCCACCCGGAGCACGCCCTAGTCCAAGGTCAATACGCCCTGGATATAGTCCCTCAAGCAGACGAAAGTTCTCTGCTACTTTATACGGACTATAATGCGGTAGCATAACGCCACCTGCACCTACACGTAACGTTGATGTCTTAGCCGCTAAATGTGAGATTAACACTTCTGGACTCGATCCCGCTAAGTTATCCTCGAAATGATGTTCGGACACCCACAATCTGTGAAATCCCAATTTCTCAGCTTCCTGAGCCATGATAGAAGTCTGAGCAAGTGCTTCTAGCGCTGTGCTTCCCTCTGAGATGGTAGATTGATCCAACATACTGAGCTTTATCATACCTCTTCAAGACCTTTCCTCAAAAATAATGAATATATTATAACATCGAGTTTCAAATTTACTCTATGCATTGTTTCACTGATAATTAGAGTGTGCCTACAATGGCTGCTCATAAGATATTCCTTTGACCGAGAAAAAACTTCTTTATTATATGAATGGTAATACGTTAATATATGATAATAAAAAGCCCTCTCTTTAATACCAAGAGAGGGCACGTTCCATGCATGTCCTATTTTTCATGATCTGTGGATACTTTACGAGGAGGCCTGAGCCAACTTCACTAATAAATGGGACAAATGATGTTGCTCTTCCGAAGTACCTACCTTCCAAAGTTCCTGCAAAAGTTTCTCTTCACGGTTACGTGGTTCTTGTGTGTCAGAAAGATATCCTGCCACTTTCTCAGCTGTCGAGGCTAATTCCTCATCACTAAGGCCAATAGACTTCCCTAGTTTAATTCGGGTGCTTAAATAGTCCTTGAACGATTCAAAATCAGAGAGAATACCATCCATATGGCTATCACTAATTCGGTCTAATGCATTATCAACTTTGTTCATATCTAACTCGCCATCTTTATTTACCACGTGATTATGTTCAGACATATTGATCCTCCCTTGTTGATTTATGGGTCACCATTTATTTAGCCATGTCACAAATTCATGAAACAATCATTGTTATCATTTGCACCTTATTCGATCCGTATTCGACAACTTTGCCAATCATCACCTTCACAAACATGCGAAAAATGTCGATATATAGTTAGTTAGCGTTCATTTCAGTGTACAACCATCATTTCATTTTGTTTATATACGGAGGAACTAGCATGGCAAATATTATAGTAGTTGACGATTCTCTATTTATGCGACAGATACTGAAGGAACTCATCACAGGAATGGGGCACGTTGTCATCGGAGAAGCAGAAGATGGATATGAGGCTGTTTTGAAATATTCTGAATTACGTCCTGATATGATCACTATGGATATCAACATGCCTAAGATGAGTGGAGTTACTGCCCTTAAGGAGATTCTAAAGATTGATCCAGCAGCTAAAGTCCTCATCTGTTCTGCTCTCGGTCAACAATCAATGATAACCGAATCTATTCGCGCAGGTGCCAAAGACTATGTTATAAAACCTATTCAAGATGAACGCGTTATGGAAGCTATTAAAAAAGTTCTTGAGAGTTAACATGGACTAGGAAATCTTGATTGAAGTGACAGGATATCTTTATGCTTCATGTACCAAATCCTGTCCTTCTCAGCTGGGTTTAGAGTTTAGAGTTTAGAGTTTAGAGTAGTGTTTTGTGTATGAGTTTTGTGTAGAGTTCAGAGTTCAGAGTTCAGAGTTCAGAGTTCAGAGTTCAGAGTTCAGAGTTCAGAGTTCAGAGTTCAGAGTTCAGAGTTCAGAGTTCAGGATTTATTATCCCCACATCTTCCTCATTCTTTCCACATTCCTTTTCCACACTTTCTCATTCTCTTCCATACCATCCCCATAACTCTCCATACCTTCTCATTCTTCCCCATACCATTTTCATAATTTCTCATTCCTTCCCCATACTCTCCATACTCTCCTCATACCTTCTCAATTGTCCGCATTCTTCACTACTATTCATTCTTATACCTTCTTACACCACTAATATGTTCTATCTGATATCACCTTCCAGTTGATCTATATAAACAAACTTCCATATATATTATAATAATTACACTTACTGGGACTTATTTACCAGGGCTGAATTCATCTACTGGTGGGATTCATCGAGGCTGAGTTCATTTAGCGGGAAAACTGTAGCTAGAATATTTCCTGAGCGTAGATTAGCCACATTAGCAGGAGAATTTACTGCTAATCGTCATCATGTCCTTCAAGTTCACCTTATAAATTGCTTCAAGTCACCTTCCACTTCATCAAGCTCGTCTTTCTTATCATCAAGTACTAATTTCGCGGCAGTATTGCACGAATGTTGCTGATAATAAAAAAAGAAGGGGATAAATCCCCCTCTCATTTACGTTACATGGTCTTATTTTTTGCGTGAATATCCCTTACCGCCGCCACGTGTGCTACCACCGCGTGCTTCGCCTCCGCGTCCGCTTCCACCACGGGCTCCGCCCCCGAATGTGCTACCACCGCGTGCTTCGCCTCCGCGTCCGCTTCCACCACGGGCTCCGCCCCCGAATGTGCTGCCACCGCGTGCTTCGCCTCCGCGTCCACTTCCACCACGGGCTTCGCCCCCGAATGTGCTACCACCGCGTGCTTCGCCTCCGCGTCCACTTCCACCACGGGCTTCGCCCCCGAATGTGCTACCACCGCGTGCTTCGCCTCCGCGTCCACTTCCACCACGGGCTTCGCCCCCGAATGTGCTGCCACCGCGTGCTTCGCCTCCGCGTCCATTACCACCGCGTCCACTACCTCTGCGATTCCCGCCATCTTTGTTCTGCCATCCAGAGGTCTGTTTACGGCCCGAAGACTGCCCACGACTACTCAAGTCGCCTCCGTCACGACTTCCTCTAGATGCTTTGCCTGCAGCACTAGATAAGTTCATCTTCTTAAATTCACTTTTACCATCATGATTTTCATAACGTAATTTCTCAATCTTATGGCGGATTTCAAGCTCAATACGTTGAACTTCTGGTTTATCTTTAGGATCAGCTAATGTTATAGCAAGACCTTTGTCACCGGCACGACCTGTACGGCCAATACGGTGGATATAACTTTCTACATCATGTGGGATATCGTAGTTAAAGACGTGTGTGATCCCTTCAACATCCAACCCACGTGCCGCTACATCCGTAGCTACTAAAATGTGCAATTTAGCTTCACGGAATTTTTTCATTACGCCTTCTCTTTTAGCCTGAGAAAGATCGCCGTGGAGCTCGTCCGAATTATATCCAGCTTCTCGAAGGGCTTCGTTAAGCATCTTCGCACGACGTTTTGTTCGACAGAACACAAGAGCTAAATAGGGATTATATTCATTAATCATACTAAATAGCGCCGCTTGTTTATTACGATCAGAACACTCTATAACCACTTGACGAATATGTTCAAGTGGAACGAGCGAATTCTCGCCTTTAATAATGATATCTTCGGCATCTGTCGTATAAGCACCCGCGATTCTCTTGATCTCAGCCGGCATGGTTGCGGAGAATAACATCGTTTGACGACGATACGGAAGTGCTTGAATCAACGTCTCTACGTCGTTCAGGAACCCCATATGAAGCATTTGATCTGCTTCATCCAAGACCAACATCTTCACGCCACCAAGATCCAACGTGCCACGTTCTAGATGATCTAACAACCGACCTGGTGTTCCGATAATAAGATGACGTCCACCTTCAAGTTTGCGAAGTTGCTTCTCAACATCCTGTCCACCATAGACAGCAAGGATCTTGACCTCAGTATTCCGTGCTAACTTACGTGCTTCTTCCGTTATTTGTAGAGCTAACTCACGTGTTGGAGCTACAATTAATGCCTGAGGAAATTGTCTATTTGGATCAATCTTCATCATGATCGGTAGCAAGAATGCCAACGTCTTCCCTGTTCCAGTACGAGCTCGCGCGATAACATCTCGTCCTGCTAGAAGCAATGGAATGGCTTCGTGTTGTACTGGTGTTGGTTCTGTAATTCCTTGATTATAAATAACCTTATCTAAATCCATCGAAATGCCTAAGTCTTGAAATTTGGGCAAATCTTTCACCTCGTTCTATTTATTTTATAAGATGAATGTGTCAACCCAGTTCAAATAGGTTAACCATCCATCTCTAATTCATACAAACCGCCATACCAATCAAATAACGCAGTCCTTCGTGCCGTAAGTTACACCATAATAATACATCGATCCCTCATTATGAGTAGTATCCATTTCATTACTGTGTACTCCACTGCTCATTGTATTGGATGTCTGTTAATAGCTCATGATTAGGAATAATACAACTCGTTCCCATCCACATTGGCTCGGATACCTTAAGGGTTCCATCCAGGCCACCACATCATACGAAAATCTGCACAAAAATACATAACGTCTAAAACCGGATACCTACGTCTTATAGAATCTAATCCCCATTGTAACACGCCAGCACGTAAGTAGAAACGGCTTCACCATCCCTAGAGGGTAGTGAAGCCGTCTCTACTTGAGTTAAAGCCAAAAGATTCGCGAAAACTTAACATTTCCGGTTATTATGAATGCCCCAAGAGACTATCCATCCTTCTTATCTCTTAGAATCTTCCGGATTTAAATATCCCATACAGCAACCATAACACCATAAGTAACGCAACAATAAATCCAATACCAATCACAGGGAGCTGCCACAACACGGAGGATTGATTGTTCATAGCAGACCCGATAATAAGCCCTACCATAATAATGCTGAAGGCCAACAATACGATACTCATAGAGAGCCTATTACTGATCTGATCCATCTTACGCATTAGAGCTTGAAGCTCAGGTATGCTAATCTCGACCTTCAACTTTCCTTTACTGATGAGCGCTGACAGCTGACGAGCTTGTCCGGGAAACTCTAAGAACCCCTCAATCAAACCCGTCACTCCCCCAATAAACTTCTTCTGAAGGCGTCCCGTACTGTACCGTTCTTTCAATAATTTCTTACCAAAAGGTTCTGCCATATCTATGATACTTAAAGATGGATCCAACTTCTCCATTACACCTTCCATCGTCAGTAACGCTTTACCGAGAAGTGTTAGATCCGGTGGGATAATAATCTGATGATGTCTCGCAACTCCAAATAGATCATTCAGAGCCTTTCCCATACTGATCTCAGAGAACGGGATATCATAATACTCATCCCTTAATCGATCCAGATCAGCTCGTAGAGCCGAGATATCGCCGTTTTCAGGAAATAATCCTAATTTTAGAATGGCACGAACCATACCATCCGTATTTTTTCGCATTAGAGCAATAATTAGAGCAGATAATTGATCCTTCATATCTACACTTAGACGACCCACCATGCCAAAATCAATAAAAGCAATGCTTCCATCCTTTTGGACCAAAAGATTACCCGGGTGAGGGTCCCCATGAAAGAATCCTTCAATGAAAATCTGCTGAAGTATACCGTTTGTAACACGCTCCGCGATTTCCTTGAGATCATATCCTTTATCTAACAACTGCTCTCGGCGACTCAACATGATGCCGTCGATATATTCCATCGTAAGCACGCGTGAGGATGTAAACTCCCAATATATACTCGGGATATAGATATGTTTATCGTGCTGGAATTGTAACGCAATTTTCTCCGTGTTACGTGCTTCCTGGCTATAATCTAATTCTGCTAATATCGACTTGGATAATTCCGCTACGATGCGAGTTAGTTGATATTGCTTAGCCCATTCCCAGCGTTTCTCCGCCATAGCAGATAAACTACTAATAATATCTAAATCACGGCTGACCATCTTCACAACACCAGGGCGCTGAATTTTGATAGCTACGGTCTCGCCCGTTCTTAACTTTCCTCTATGAACTTGCCCTATGGATGCTGCTGCAATAGGTATATCTTCGAACCAAGATAATCCTTCTTCGATCGCTATATCTAACTCCTGCTCAAGGATACCCCGAGCGATCTCCGAAGAGAAAGCGGGCACTTGATCTTGAAGTTTCACTAACTCCTGAATAACGCCCTCTGGCAAAAGGTCAGAACGTGTACTCGCGATTTGACCCAGCTTGATAAACGTAGGGCCCAAATCTTCCAACACATGCCGAATTCGTTCACCAATCGTCTTCGTCTCCACGGATTCATGCGTAATCCAACGACGTGGGAGCGTAAGAACCTGGAACAGTTCAAGTTCTTCCACCATATACCCGAAGCCATGACGTATGAGCGCCATGGCAATTTCACGGTATCTTCCTGTATGACTAATACGCGCAGCCATTATTCAGCCTTCGGAGTTTCCAATTCCGCGATTCTGCTCTCTAATGTAGCGATACGCTGTTCAAGTTTAATCAGATCATCTCCAGTAGGGACATGAAGTTCTGTGAGAAGACGGTTCACCTGCTCATGTATAAGAGACTTCAACTGACTTTGTTCTTCCTCTCCCCGTTCGATAAGGCGAGTAACCAATGCCCTAGATTCGTTGGGTGCAAGTTCACCACGAGCCACGAGGTCATCCACAACTTTCTCCACTTTCTCTTTACTTACCATTGTGAGGCCCAACCCTAAAGAAACAGCCTTCTTAAATAAATCACTCATGTTTATTCCTCCATATCTAAGATATATATTAGAATCAGTAGCGTATGTGGAAATGGATTAACTTTATTTTATATAGAATTTTTAGCGAGACGTCCACTGTGCTGCTTGAAGAATCAACTGTCGTATTACAGGTTGTTTAAAGGACGGTTCATGATGTCCAGCCATAAAGACCGTTACACGTCCAAGGCCGTACGTATGTGTCCAGGCTGCAGGATGCCACTTGTCATCTAACTTATACTCCAGCAGAATCTGCTTCTCCGTTAATGAATCAAATTCAAATTGAAATGGTTCTTCTTCCATTTCAAAAGGTTCTACACCCGCCGTTATAGCATGTTCTTCGTCACTAGGACGGAAAGATAAAGGTTGATAATTGGGGTGTCCAATAAGCTTACCCCCCATTAACTGTGCTAACTCATATCGGTCTCCAAGTGAAATGCCATTATGAATGATCAATAACCCACCGCCGTGGCTTACATATGACAACAACCCTGCCGTCTGCTGTGGCGAGATTTTCTCATCCCATAAATCGATATAGGAAATACAAAGATCGAACTGTTGAATGTTATTATCTAATAACATGTTTTTGTTCTCACTACACTGTACAGTCATAACATCATTCAATATATGGCTAATTTGTGCATCTACACCTTGTAAAGGGTGAAACTTCGGATGTGTATAATCTCCAAATAACAAACATTTTTTATTCGTATTCATTTATTTATTCCTCCTAATATTACCCGGGTAACGACCGTTAAGTGTAATCTACTCAACACATGTTCTCCCATTTAGTCCTAGCTTCGTAAAAGCTGCTATTAGATATTCTCCTCTTCGTGCCTATTTCACATACAATTCTTATCTCATGCCTCTAGCGATCCAGAGGTTATAAAACGGTAATATGTAATATAAATCCATTTTATATAGAATATCAAAATGGTACAAGCCTTTCGGCTGTACCATTGGAAGCTACATTGTGGTCATTTAAGTATAGCACTTCATCTTTAGAATTGTTTCTTATTCTTCATCAGTAACAGCCACTTCGCTCTCTGATTGAGAAGCAAAATACCGCCCTAACTCCACCATCATACTACCCATACGTTCTTCTTCCGGCATTATAATACGCTGAATTCCTTCTTCTTTCAGCGCTTGAGCTGTAACTTTACCTACAGCTACTGCCACGACCTTATTTTCCAATGCATTAATCAATGTAGTCACTTCATTATGTTCCCGGGCATACTCCATCAAGAAGCGGAACTGTGGTGCACTTGTAAAGGTAACCGCATCGATTCTAGCTTGTACGATATCCTGTATGAGTTGTTCCAAATGTTGTTCTTCAGGTTGCTCATGACGATAAGGAAGTATTTGTTTCGTTGTTGCTCCCTGCTCATCTAACCATTTCGTAAGTTTGGGTGCCGAGTCGCCATGGAGTTGTAAGATCACATTAGCACCTCTTATATCATATGACTCAAAGGAACGAATTAGTCCCTCACTACTCCCATCATCATCTCTAATAACAGGTGTCAATTGACGCTTTTTCAACGCATTCACTGTTTTGTATCCTCTGGCCGCAATGGATGAAGTGGACAGAATTTCTAGGAATTTGTCTTCTATGCCCATATTCTCAGCCATAGCAAATAGAGCTTCTAAACCCATACCTGTCGTTAAGATTACCCATTCTGGCGGATTCTCAATCCATGAAACTAATTCCTCACGAATCTTGTCATTATCTAGAAAAACGGTTCCTTGTGCCGGGCGATAAACGGGCGTCCCACCCATATTTTCTATTAACTTACCCATTTCAGCTACTTTACGAGAGGCAGCTAGAGCTACAACTTTACCAATCATCTTCTGAGACATCTTCTTATCCTCCCATCATCTTAGAGGTACAACCATTTATGTGAATAACAATCTATCCACTCATCAATTGTACCATCTTCCTCCTAAAATGTTTAATGTTTCAGGGAAGTTTTACGAGGACGAAGGAGTACAAAAATCCCAATAGGAATAATAATCTCAAATATAATCGCAATCCATGGCCATTGATGATTAAATTCTAACATTTGAACCGCATCATGAAAAAACCAGCCTGCACAAGAAAATGAGAGAACCCCAACCGGTGCTACCATCATTTTACCAGATATAGAAGGTGCCATAATCTTGAGTCCATAACAGATAACGTACAGACTAATCGCCATATTAATTAGAACGAGTGGATACCATACGCCAACCATGAGAAGATCGAATCGATCCAAGAAATCTGCGATCCTAATCTCACGGATCAGTTCATAACTGGGATACATCAACCTTTCTGCGACAGGAACTCCTATCACTAATATTAACATGAGTACAACTAGAACAATTAACAATGTACTTATGACTAGTGAGTTAAGGAGATCTCTATAGCGGTATGCTTTGCTAGGTATAATAAATGGCAACACAATAATCTGTCCTATAGACGATAATACAAGCCAAGTTCCCTCGGTTACCCCAGGCATGTTCAGATGGAGGATAGGCATCATATTAGATACATCTAGTGCCTTCAATAACATAATTAGCATGAACAACAGCGATATGATGAATAGTGGGCCCATCAACTCTGATAACGAAATTAATGTTCGAGCTCCACCCCTTGCTATATAGATCACCGTGGCAGTAATACAAAGTGTAATAATAACTAACGGCGTATTGGGTAACAAAATCACATTTGTATAGTCAATCATAATTCTAGTATCGCGCGCAAGAATGTAAAAGAAGAAGATAAGATAGAGAAACACTATTCCTCTTCCTAGAGCGGGAAACCTAGCGGTTAACGATTGGAATAAATCCTGATCTGGAAATCGCTTCGCACTACGTGATAACAAACATAGAACTCCCATAAATAGGATGGATGCTACCAAATAGGTGACATATGTATGTTGTTTCGCTGCTGAGAGCGAACGTACTTCATTGATCACAAAAGGTATCATATAGACGATCCCGAGAATGATGATTTGACGATGTGTAATTTTGGTCACATTGATTCCCTCTTCCTTGTTAAAACGGATTCCATTGCTTAATGATCCGCCCAAGCCACGCCGTTGGGCTTATGGTTTTATCGAATTTCAAATCGAATATAAATATACCTACACTTAGGACAAACAAAGAGCAGGCAACCCATCGATTAGATGGAGGGAGTGTACGAAGAACCTTCCAGTCCAACCATAGTATCAAGATAATAAAAACGATGAGTAACAGCGATAAATTAATCATGAACTATCTCCCCTTCTGGAAGCCCCATAGGTTCTAGAGCTTGACCAACGGTCTCAAGATGCATATCTACAGCGATTTCTGTTTTGACATGAGGATATATATCTTGCCACCGATTCTTCAATCGATCCCAATCTTTCGGTTTCTGGTGGTGAATAGCTCGGCCAAACCCTAAACTGTCTGCTTGATATTGTTCTTGTAGTATTGTTATGACTTTTGTTAAATCTTTCTGTACCTTCTCTTCCACTGATTCTTGAATTTTATACATACCCATGTCACTCGATGGAGTGAATTCAGATTCTGCCTCAACAATTGTTCCTTCCAACTTAATTTGAATTTTCATGGTTATTTCATCTCCATGAATGACGGGAACTAGCTTCACGTTACTCTGTCTAAATGAAAGGGTTAGTGTTCCTTCGCCCATGGGCGAAGGTATCGTTATTCCTAAGTTTTTATTTTGATTCATGCCAATAATGATGATTTTGGCCATTTCATCCTTTAAGGATCCAACCATGCGATCCCCTTTAAAAATAGCTAAGCCATTAAGTTTAACATTCTTTACAGCTTCACCTACCTTAGGAGGTACGGACAAGTCCACCTTAATCATCGGGAGTGTAAGGTCAACCCCTTCAGACAATAGGTCATTCAATAGGCGTTTAATGGTGATAGGCGTTCTGGTGTAACTAAGAACTAGCTCCCGAACCATCTCGGTTGGAAAGGATTCAAGCGGTGCATCCGTATCAAGTATTTTGTAAGCTGGCCCCTCTGTAACTGCTACTACCGATAAGAGTCGATTCTGAGGTGTCCTAGTAAACACATCCAGAATAGGTGCAATTCCCTCACGTGCTAAATCTTCTCCTATAATTAGAGAGCGGCGAGACGAAACATTAAACTCACGCGAAGTACTTCTTTGAGATTCAAGTGTTGACACGCGTAGGGTCTTCCCTATGTTAGATTCGATATACCACCTCTTACCCCCAGTAGTTCCTTTACCTCCAGGACCTCCAAGCTCACCAGGCAAAGCGATCTGTAAACTAGTGCGATACTGAGAGCCCTCCTTATCTACAGCAGTACCTATTACAAAGGCTAAATCATTGATTTCCTTGCGATCCCAACAACCAGATAAGAATACTGGACAGATTAACAACATCGCAGTTACTGAGAATATTTTCTTCATATCACCTTTTCACCAACCTTTTTCAGGTTTAGGAGTTCCGTTTATTTCTTTCTTCATTCGCTTATTATTATCTTCCGCTTTTCCATGGGGTCTATGGATCATTCGCCACCTAGGTGCACGGACGAATATATCCTTCTGATCGTTCTTATAGAATGGGCTAATTCCCGACAAATATGGGACTCCAAAGGAAGTTAACTGAGATAAGTGAACTAGTATCCACATCGAAGCAATCACTATACCGAATAGTCCAAACATACCTGCCATAATCATTAATGGGAATCGTAATAATCGAACGGTAATGGCTAGATTAAACCTAGGGATTGTAAAAGAGGCTATTCCCGTTAGAGATACGACAATAACCATAGGTGCAGACACAATTCCCGCTTCTACTGCCGCTTGTCCAATCACGAGTGCTCCGAGTATACTGACGGCTTGTCCGACAGTCTTGGGTAAGCGGATTCCCGCTTCACGTAAAGCTTCAAATGCGATTTCCATCATCAATGCTTCAACAAGTGCTGGAAAGGGAATAGCTTCACGAGCTGCCGATATACTTAGGATCAAGGTTGATGGCAACATATCCTGGTGATAGGTCGTCACAGCTATATACAAGCCAGGAAGAAATATAGCAATCAACACAAAGATGTATCGGAGCATTCGAACGAAATTACTAATAAAAAATCGTTCATAGTAATCCTCACTCGCTTGCATTAATTGCCATAAGGACACGGGGCCAACCAGAACAAAGGGTGTACCATCAACTATAATGGCAAAAGAGCCCTCTAATAATTGAGCAGCAACCGAATCAGGTCGTTCCGTATATTGCACCTGTGGAAAGGGTGAATACGGATGATCCTCTATCAGTTCTTCAATATACCCCGATTCTAGAATGCCATCGATCTTAATGTCCTTTAGACGTTTGGTAACATCTTTAATTTGTTTAGGATCCGCTAATCCATCGATATACGTTAGAACAACATCTGTTTTGCTCTCTTCCCCAATCACAAAACTAACCATCTTTAGCTTCGGTGTCTTGAGCTTGAAGCGTATAAGTGCCGTATTCACCCTTAAGGTTTCTGTGAAACCTTCTCTTGGGCCACGGATAACAGACTCCGTCTGTGGTTCTTCCACGCCACGTCTTACGCCGCCCTTCACATTGAAGAAATGTGCTTCATTGCTTCCTTCCATCAGCAATACTACACTGGAGTTAATTACCGCAGTAATGACTTCGCCCCATGTCGTACCCTTTGAAGCTTGTAACAGCGACACGCGAGTATTTTGAGGTGACTTAATAGGTTCGTCCTCACCTTCATTCTCAACGTAACCTATGATAAATGGATTCAACATTTCAGATTCTACTTCCTTAGAGTCTGCAATGCCTTCTATATAGAATATAAATGCTGCCTGCCCTTGGGTTGCTTGAATATTTCGGTACACCATATCTGAGCTATCCGAGAATATCTTTTTTGCCATCTCTATATTTCGGGATAAATCCTTCTGTAGGAGCTCCTCTTCAATAGGTGGAGATGGAAGACCCAAAGTACCATTGGAAGATGCCCCTGTGTCTGATATAAATTTCTGTGATCTTCCTGATTTCCTCACTCGTCGACACCTCGATTGATTGTTATATTTTCATAGGATTTATCAGTAGGTTGTTCCATATTTATGGAAATTATGTATGGATCATTAAATACATCACTATCGCTGTGGTCTCATTCTAAAAATCATAAAAAAAGAAACCTTTCTTTAGTAAAATGGAAGTTCGACCAGCCATTTTAAATCAAGAAGAGGTTTCTTTTTTACATTCAATATACGTTTCACATTTTATTTAAGATCTATCATTAGTATCTACAGGAACATTATCACCATGATTAGGAGTTATTGTTGTGTCTTTATTCTTACGTCCTCTACGTAGAAATTTAAATAATCCACCTATAGCAACAACCAATACAATCCCGAACTTCTTAACAAGTACAACAAGCATAGCAATTAAGCCAACTTTTTTGGCTACGACCAATCCAGCGCCACCCACAATTAATCCAGTAAGGCCCATTTCAGCTAGCTTATCGGTAGACTCGTCGAAGTCTGCATACCCTTCCCCTGCGTTTACTGAGAAGTTGGATACCACCATATTCTCAAAAGTCTTGCGGTCCTCCACCAAATGTTCAGGATCGGTTACAAGAATTGCAGAAACGTACCCTTCTCTCGTTAATAAGCGCACGTTGTAATTAATTAGTGTCTCATTGTTGATATCGTGAGCTAGGAGTGACCATTTCAAACTATGTAAGTTATCATCGTACGTCGGTGGAACATCCCAACCGTCTACGAATAAGTGGTTCTCTTCTGTTGTTTCTTTATTGGCTGCTTCCGTACCATCTTTATAGCTTTTTAGTAAAGCATCTGCATCGATATCATTTTTCTCATCATCTGAAATATGACCCACATCATCATAATCAAAAAATACAGACCAATTTTCATTCTCATCCATTGGATATACCGATCCAATCTCCTTGTTACTCGGTACTCCACCATAGGACAGTTCATTTGCTATTGTGTTGTCCTTATCTAGAAAAAGTAGCCCTGTCTGTAATTTGAGTTTGGCTATTGTGCTAAGATCAACTTCTTGTCCCGAACCCTCTACCCACTTTAATTCCTGGGTTTCAGCATCCGCATGCACAACACTCGATACCCCCATCATTGCATAGACTGCAATGATGAAAGCTAGTATCAAGCTGATCGCTCTGCGATCTATTCTAAACCTTCCAATTCTCTGAATCTTCACAGTATTTCTCCCCTTAGTTATTATTTACCAACAAGGTATAATTATCGGAGAGAACATCTTAAAAATGAATAGAAATGGATAAATTTATATTTCACACCTATAGACTAGGAGCCTATGTTGCCGTAGTCCGAGATAGTTGGGCTGGTTTCGATTTTTTGTCTTTCAGGAGAAATGTAACGGGTATAGCTAATGCAACAATAATGGTCGCAATCACAAATACATCGTCGACACTCCAGGTAAAGGCAAATTGTTGTTCCGCTTCTTTCGGGTTAATGACACCTGCTAAATGAACGACGGTACGACTAGCCAAGAGAGAACTAAATATACCAATCGCAAACGAACCCATCCCCTGCTTAATCCAGTTATTGATGGAGGAAGCATGCCCAGACTCCTGAGCAGGTACAGAACTCATACCGGCATTAGTAACTGGCATATTCGCAAAAGTTATACCAATATAACGGATAGCCATCCATACAGTAATAAACAGATGCGATGTCGTCACCGTAAGTCCACTTAAACTCCAAGTAGAGATGACCATTAGCGTTACACCTATTAGAATAAGCTTAACAGGACCAACTTTAGAATATAGACGACCCACAATGGGTGCAAAAAGAACCATCATCAGTGAACCTGGCAACATAATAAGGCCTGCTTGCATCGCTGTGGTATGCTGTATATTTTGCAGAAAGATCGGGATAAGAAATGTTCCAGAATAAAGTGAAATTGAAATGATCGCATTTAACACGAGACTATAAGAGAACTTCCGTATACGTAGAATCCGCAAATGAAGAAGGGGTTCCTTTACTTTAAGTTCCCATAAGATAAAGAATGCTAGTATCAATGCTCCCCCAATCAACAAGGATAACGTCTTAGCGGATAGCCACCCCCACGTATTTCCTTCACTAAATGCTACGAGTAGAGCTCCACTACTTGCTATAACAGTCACAAACCCAACACCATCGAAATGTTGCTTCTTGCTGAGTTTATAATATGGGATATAACGAAATGCTACGACCATAGCAATCAGGCCAATAGGTATATTCATAATAAATAAGGCGTGCCAGTTGTAATGTTGAACAAGGAAACCACCCAGTGTAGGTCCAAGTGCAGGCCCTAGCATAGCAGATACACTCCACATGCTTAGTGCGAAAGCTTGTCTTTCCTTCTCCACAACCTGATAAATAATCGTCATCGTTGCAGGCATGATCAGCCCACTAAATAACCCTTGGATGATTCGGAACGCTATTAAGCTCTGAATATTCCACGACAATACACAAAGGGCAGAGCAAATCGTAAACCCGATAATCGAGAAAATGTACAGACGCTTATAACTGAATTGATCCCCT
The DNA here is from genome assembly GCF_059445545.1 of Paenibacillus sp. Y568. Classification (NCBI taxonomy): domain Bacteria; kingdom Bacillati; phylum Bacillota; class Bacilli; order Caryophanales; family Paenibacillaceae; genus Paenibacillus; species Paenibacillus sp. Y568. Next base: position 37,010 of record NZ_JCAIUM010000010.1, on the reverse strand, counting down.
AGAAATCCAAGCACAGGCGCGATTACCCCAGTCGCGAGCATAAATCCTGTAACCATCCACTGTACGGTATGTAACTCAGAAGTAAATTGAGTCATGAATGCAGGTAACGCGATATTAATCGTTGTCGTGCTTAATGAAGCTAAGAAATTACCAAAAAAAATTGCAAAAAGAACCGGCCAAAATGAGCTGGCGGTCGCGGCAGAATTATTTTTCATCATAGCCCTCCATCTTGTTATACATATGCTGTAGTTTATTTATCTATTGATTGTTGAATTTTCTCTTGAATATCTACTAATCCAGCCAAAATCTGATTCATATCATTCATCTTTCCATGAACTAAATCAATTTGTTGGCTAACCATTTCCTTCATTTTCTCCAGTTCTGATCTCCGTTCCACCTCATCGCTAGAGGATTGAGAGTTACTATGATGTTGCTTCATTCGATCGCGAATGTGTAAATAGTCTTGAATCTCTTGTAATGAGAACCCGAGCACCTTTTTGGCTAGAACGATATTATTCAAGTACTGCACATCTTCCTCGGTATATAACCGAATCCCACCATCTGAACGTTCTGGTGTTGGCATCAATCCAATTTCTTCGTAGTACCGTATGGATCTTTTAGTCAGACCTGTTTTTTTGGCAACATCGTCAATTTTTAACCAATCCATCTCTTCATCTTCACTCCCGAATGTCCCAACTGTTTTGAATAATTTAATGTATATTACTATACTCCTGGACTAACGTTAACGTCAACGTTAACTTTTTGGGTTATTTCATGAAATTTAATTTGTTTTCATTTGTAATTCATACCCTTAGATATCAAAAAGACAGCCACCGTGCACCTTCCATACACGTTGACTGCCTTCAATAAAAACCTTATATTCGCTTAATTAAGCTAGTATTTGCTCAATACGTTCCAATACCTCTGCGGATAATGTCATTCCCGAAGCTTTTACATTCTGCACGACTTGCTCTGGACGACTTGCCCCAACCAAGGCGCTCGAGACATTCTTCTGACGCAATATCCAAGCTAATGCTAATTGTCCAACTTTCACGTCAAGCTCATTCGCAACTTCCTCTAATTGTTGAACTTTAGCGATGCGTACATCACTTATCTTATCTTCATTCCATCCAAGTTTGGCAGCACGACTATTCTCTGGAATACGACCTGAAGAGTTATATTTACCTGTTAATAAACCTTGAGCTAGTGGGGAGTATACGACCTGACCAATACCCTTTTGCTCACCAAGTGGAATAATCTCCTTCTCAATCTCACGTTCAAACATATTGTATAGCGGCTGATTAACAACGATCCGGTCAAGTAAATACCGATCTGCTACAGCAAGTGCTGCTTCCATCTGTGCGGCAGTCCATTGACTTACTCCCACATAGAGCACTTTGCCTTGACGTACCAAATCATCTAACGCTCGCATTGTTTCTTCTATTGGTGTCTCCGCATGGAAGCGATGACAGTAATAAATATCAACATAATCCGTATCTAGTCTTTTCAGACTTGCATGACATTGTTCCATAATATGTTTACGGGATAGCCCTGAATCATTAGGTCCATCTCCCATGTTACCAAATACTTTCGTTGCTAACACATACGACTCACGAGGATATGCCTTAAGTGTGGGACCTAACAATTGCTCAGCTGCTCCACGTTCATATACATTGGCTGTATCAAAGAAATTAACCCCAGCGTCATAAGCCGTCTCAATCGCCTTAACTGCATTCTCTTGTTCCACATAGCCACCGTAAGTTAACCAACTACCCAAGCTGATTTCACTAACTTTAAGCCCACTACCACCAAGTCTCCGGTACTTCATCGTTTGTAATATCCTCCTTTAAGCGTATGATCTGGAAAATTCACTTTTACCATCTTATTGTAACATTTCCGCGTATCCCGTTCACATGTCTATAGCTTTAATTGATTTCTTTTTCAAAAAGAGTGGTAATTATTGAATAATGAGGAAGACTAATTCCAATGACTAATATTACTAGGAGGAACTATCGTGAACAACCCTATACATTCAACCCAACTACCCCAATATCCCGAATCCTTGTGGAGAGCTTCAACGGAACTTCCAACCTTTCCTCAACTAAAAGAAGATATTACGGTGGATGTAGGAATTGTAGGAGCAGGGATTACGGGTATCACTACAGCCTACTTGTTATCTAAGGAAGGATTCAAGGTAGCCTTGCTGGATGCTGGCCAAATACTACAAGGGACCACCGGACATACCACGGCTAAGGTTACGGCTCAGCATGGCATGATTTATGATGAACTAATACAGCATTTTGGAGTGGAACAAGCATCCAAGTATTATCATGCTAACAATGAAGCACTACAATTTATGGCACAAACCGTAAAAGAACTAGACATTTCCTGTGAATGGAAAGTAGAAGATGCTTATCTGTATGCAGAAGGGGAACAGGCAAAAGCTAAACTTCTAAAAGAATTTCAAGCCTATGAGAAACTCGCTATTCCAGGACAATGGATCGAACATGTTCCTATTCCTCTTGTCGTGAAGGGGGCCATCCAACTTCCAGGGCAGGCTCAATACCATCCCTTAGCTTATATGAAGCGTCTGGTGGAAGCTATTGTTGAAGCTGGTGGACTGATTTATGAGAATACAACCGTTAGTGAAAAGCTCGAAGGAGAACGCCCCTTCACACTCCGATCCCTCCATGGAGATCATAAAGTTACATGTCAGCATATCGTCTCAGCCTCCCATTTCCCATTTACGGATGCTGGAGGATTCTTCTTCTCACGTCTTCATGCAGAAAGATCCTATGTGATTGCTATGACATCAGAAACACCATTTGAAGGTGGGATGTATCTTAGCGTGGACGAGCCTACGCGTTCTCTAAGATCAGCTACATGGAATGGAGAACCTGTCGTGCTGGTTGGTGGCGACAGCCATAAGACGGGGCAGGGCATATGCACTTATCGACATTATGAGAATCTAGAAGAGTTCGGTGGCAACCTATTAGGAATGAAGAACATCCCTTTTCGCTGGTCTGCTCAGGACTTATTCACCCTCGACAAAGTGCCTTATATCGGTCAGATCACAGCGCAGCATGAAGGAATCTATGTAGCTACTGGATTTGCTAAATGGGGAATGACGAGTGGAACGTTATCGGCTAAACTGATTACCGATCAGATTCAAGGAAGAGAGAACCCTTATTCTGAACTTTTTACCCCTTCACGTCGTTTTCAAGCTGATCCAAGCATTAAGAATTTCATCGTTCAGAATGCTAATGTCGCTAAGGAGTTAATATCCGGCAAGCTAGAGATTGTCCATGCTAAAGCAGACGAGCTTCAGAAAGATGAAGGATCGGTCGTTACGCATTATGGAAAAAGAGCAGGTGCCTATCGTGATCCTGAAGGTAATCTGCATCTAGTCGATACTACATGTACCCACATGGGATGTGAAGTTGAGTGGAATAAAGGTGACCGCTCTTGGGATTGCCCTTGCCACGGATCTAGATTTGGTTATGATGGCCATGTTCTTGAAGGACCCGCTGAAGAACCGCTGAAGAAGCTCGATTTCGTATAAAAGAAAACTAAGTAGCAGCAGCGCCTTCCTAAATCAAAAGACAGGCACACGTTTCACAGTAAAAACCACTCTCATTCAATACATGAATGGAGTGGTTTATTTGCTGTATATAGCTTAGTTTTCTAGCATAATTTGACCCGTCTGTGATAGATCATATTCTGAGATAGCACTAAGTTCTCGCTTGTACTCTTCGGATTGTAGAATATCCATGATAGATCGGATCCAGTCTATGTTATCTGCGTTCTTTATCATGACTAGATCATATCTCTCATTCATTAATGGAATGAAATCAACATGATCAACCATAGAAGCAGCTTTCTCGACACCTACACCAACATCTGCTTCACCGGAAGCTACTCTGGTAGCCACAGCTAAATGATTGGATCGTTCGTCGTCATATCCTATGAGTTGATCAGCCGAGATGCCATGAATTCTTAATTGCTCATCTAGTAGCACCCTAGCTCCAGAACCCTTTTCTCGATTAATTAACTTTAGACCTGGTTGGGTTAAATCGGTCCAATGGTTAATATTCTTAGGATTATTAGATTGAACATACAGACCCGCTCTTCTGAACAGTAGATTAACTACCACATAAGATGAACCAGCAAGTATCCTTCTTATGTAAGGAAGATTATATTCTCCTGTATCTCCATCTAACAGATGCGTGCTGACAACGTCTGCTTCGCCTTTATACATCGCAATAAGACTCTCTAGACTACTTCCATGACTTCGCAGTGGGCGTATCCCCGTTGTCTTATCTTCGATATGCTTCGCTAATATATCAAGGCTAATATCTTGCCCCGTAATCACGATGGATCGTATACCCATCTTCATCGAGGAAGGGGCAGGCCGATCTATAGGATTGAACGTGTTGGACAACCCTTTTGCCCGTTGTTTATATGCTTCCAAATCTACTGCATCTATTCGCATTTGTTTGCCAACTCTATAGGAGAGGAGCTCTCCCTTTTTGATCAGGTCATATACCGTAAGCTTAGAAATCTTCAATATTTTCGAAATTTCCTCCGTTGTATAAGACACATCGTTTGTCATAGGATCCTCCTTCTTAGCACCGTTTCGCCGTATGAATCTATGCCTTTATTCTAACATATCCCCAATTCATTATGATAAATATGGTTTACTTTTCAGGAAAAACACAAGTATAATCATACTAGTTATAACTAGATATAATCAATCATAACTTATAGGAGTGGAAATATGACTAAAATGATGAAAAACAGCTTAATTCTATGTCTGATCCTGATGATGTCTATCCTGGTCGTTGCCTGTGGTTCTACAAAAGATACAAGCACCCAGAAAACGAAGACGTCTTCAGAACCGGTGGAACTCACGATTTCTGCTGCTGCGAGCTTAACGAACGCACTACAGGACATTCAAAAGAGTTATGAAACAAGCTACACTAACATTAAACTTAACTTTAACTTTGCTGGTTCTGGTGCACTACAACAGCAAATTGAGCAAGGAGCTCCGGCTGATCTATTTCTGTCTGCAGCTACTAAGAATCTACAAGCACTTGTAGATAAACAATTGATTCAAGAAAACGATCATATAAACCTATTAACGAACGAATTGGTGGTTATTGCTCCAGCTGATAGTAAAGCCCAAATCACCAATCTGAGTGACTTGTCTCAAACGGAAGTAACTAAGGTGGCAGTAGGCATCCCTGAAAGTGTACCCGCCGGTAATTATGCGAAAGAAGCATTAACGAAGGCTAACTTATGGGATACTCTACAATCGAAGATCGTTCAAGCCAAAGATGTGACTCAAGTTCTTCAGTACGTTGAGACTGGAAACGTTGATGCTGGCTTTGTTTATCAGACGGATGCCATATCATCAGACAAAGTTAAGGTTATTTTCCCTGTTGATCCGACCACCTACACCGCGATTGAGTACCCTATGGGAATCATAAGTGCAACGAAACACCGTGAGGAATCGGAAGCCTTTTATAACTATTTACAATCCGAAGAAGCCATAAATATATTTATCAAATACGGATTCTCCGTTCCTAAATGATTACGGTACAAATAGACTGGCATACGTTCTGGACCCCCATTCGATTGTCGTTACAGATCGCATTTCTGTCGAGTATTATAACGATTGTAGTCGGTGTGGCTGTTGCTTGGTGGATGTCCAAAAGGCAATTCAGGGGAAAAGTATGGCTTGAAACGTTGTTTTTGTTGCCATTAGTGCTTCCTCCAACGGTTGTTGGCTTTATATTACTTATTGCTTTGGGTAGAAAAAGTTGGCTTGGACAAGGTATTGAATGGTTATTTACTTCACCTATCATATTTACTTGGTGGGCTGCTGTTATCGCGGCCGTAGTTGTGTCATTTCCTCTCGTGTATCAAACGATGAAAGTAGGCCTTTCTTCTATAGATAATGATTTGGAAGACGTTAGTCGCTCCATGGGTGCGAACGAGTGGCAAGTATTCCGTTATATTACACTTCCTTTGGCTTCGAGGTCATTAGTGACCGCTTATATTCTAGGTTTCGCAAGAGGCCTAGGTGAATTCGGGGCAACCCTTATGATTGCTGGCAATATTCCTGGCAAGACTCAGACGATCCCTACAGCCATTTATGTAGCGGTTGATTCTGGCAATATGAATATGGCGTGGGCATGGACACTGACCATGATTCTTATTTCTTTTCTATTGCTACTCTTAACGGGGCGAAGAAAACAAGATTAAGGTAATCAGAAAAGGCAATGCATTCTTTGTTAAGGAATGCATTGCCTTTTTTAACTTCGATTCTCTTATAATTTAGGGTCTACAAGTAAGGAAACTACCTTACCCTCGTTCACATTGATTAACCCATAATCGGTAATTTTAAGTGCTGGACTAACGGCTAAGGAATGCGTACTAATCGACATAATTGGATTGTAGTGCTTATATCCAAGTGCCTCCATTTCCGTACGTAGCTGCTTCACTTGCGCTGCCACCTTTATAAGGGTTTCTTCCGAAAGAATACCTCCAACCGGAAGATGAAGGAACGAACGGATCTCTCCATTCTCCACAACACAGAATCCGCCTTGATTACGGATCACTTCATTAGCTGCAATCATCATGTCCTCTCGATTACGCCCAATCACAAGTAAATTGTGATTATCGTGAGAGTAGGTCGTTGCGATCGCACCCCGTTTAATTGTATCTCCGCCAATAAGCCCATAAGCACGATTTCCGTTCTTACCGTAGCGTTCGAACGTTGCAATCAGTCCATACGGACTTTCCTCCCAGTTCAATTGCTCACTCATCACGGATATATTCGCATGATATTCTTCCGTAAAGGTTGATCCATCCTTAACCATCATTACACGACAAGGATATTCTCCATCAGTTTCAGCGATAGGGACTTGGAAGTCATTAGCTCCAAGCTCCGAGAGTTTAACGCTCTGATAGAAATGTTCTGGAAATGGATTAACTTGAGCATGTTCAACATATTCTTCATCCGTAGCAAAAACTTTCACCCCGTCTTTGTACACTTCATCAATCACCATTGTAGTCACATCAGATAGTAACAAGAAGTCAGCTTTCTTATTCGGTGCAATACTCCCACGATCATTCATCTTCATCCGTTTCGTAGGTGTTAAAGTCGCGGCATATATAGCATCCTCTGGTTTCATCCCCATAGCGATTGCCTTGCGAACAATATGATTGAGATGCCCGTACTCTACAAAGGAATCTGTCATCACATCATCCGTAACGAAACAGAAATGTTCAGATACATCATGATGAATAAGATAATCCATCACTTCTTCTGTCATTGACTTCTCTTGAATTTCAATAAACATTCCGGCTTTCATACGAGCCGTCATGCCTTCAATACTTTGATGTGTATGATCTGAATCAATCCCAGCATAAATGAGCTGATGTAGATCAAGATCCAACAGCTTAGGAGTATGTCCCTCAATCGTGAGATCCGGGTAATGTGTTCGTATATGTCTCAGGATCTGGTTCGTCTTACACTCAGGGTCACGAATGACATCTACATAATTCATAATCTCCCCTAGACAAGCCATCTTCCCCGTCTTCATCAACTCATCGATGTCTTCTATTTCAATCGATCCGCCGGTCGTTTCCATCGGAGTCGCGGGTACAGAGCTCGGAATGGCGTAGAACATATCCGCAACACAATTCGTGCTCGCTTCCATCATCGCATGTACGCCTTCGACACCGAATACATTAGCCATCTCATGAGGTTCAGGTACGACCGTCGTCACCCCATTCTGGATCAAGCCATATGAGAACGTCGCCGGGGTTATCATCGTGCTCTCGATATGCAAATGGATATCTACAAGCCCTGGGATCATAACACGCCCGCGCCCTTCAATGATCTTAGCACCTCCAAATGTTTCGACACCCCGCTTACCAATGTATAGAAATTTACCTGATTGTACAGCTACATTCCCTTGTTCGAATCTCTTGTAATAACTATTAAATACTTGGACATCTACTATTAATATATCTGCATGCATGATCACTCACCGACTCTCTTTCCTATTCCACCAATACCATCTTGTCCTTGGGGAAAATGAGGTTTATTCGTTGGCTGTTGAGATAAGGCCGATCCATTTCCTTGTTCACAGTAAATTCTCCTAGTTCTGTCTCCACGACATACTGATAGCTCCGTCCAAGGTAAGTGCTCACCTTAATAAGACCTGGAACAGCATTCTCTCTGTCCGCTCCATCCACTTCGAAGAGCATCAAGTCATCGGGTCGGAAAGCTCCTTTAAGTGCATTGGGGTTACTCGTGCCTAAATGCTGAGATCCCACGAATGTGCGTCCTTTAAGCGTCAGATGAATTTCACCATTGTCATTACTTCTAGATTCAAAAGGAAGGAAGTTGTTAAATCCTATAAACTTCGCGACAAATTCAGTTGCCGGATATTTAAAAATCGTAGAGGGCATATCTAATTGTTCAATATTTCCCTTGTTCATGATTGCCACTTGATCTGAGATCGAGAAGCATTCCTCTTGATCATGGGATACATAGACCGTGGTAATGCCCAGTTCCTGTTGGATTCGTCGAATCTCAACTCTCATATCTACACGCAGATTAGCATCCAGATTACTAAGCGGTTCATCGAACAATAGTAAGTCCGGTTCAATCACCAAAGCTCTTGCAATCGCTACACGTTGTCTTTGTCCACCTGATAATTCCTGTGGGAAGCGTTTCTCAAATCCAATCATTCTAACGGTTTCCAGAATATGCATGGCACGTTTCTTAATCTCATCATCCTTCACTTTGCGTAATCGCAAACCAAAGGCTACGTTATCGTAGACGGAGAGGTGAGGAAACAGCGCATAGCTCTGAAATACGAATCCGAAGTTACGTTTGTTCACAGGAACTCGCGTGTAATCATTACCCCCGAATAAGAACTTCCCATCCTTAGCTTCCAGAAATCCTGCAATAAGACGTAGTGTTGTCGTTTTCCCGCAACCACTCGGTCCGAGCAGCGATAGCAGTTGCCCCTTTTCTAAGTCCAGGTTGAAGTCTTCCAAGATCAACTGACGGTCATAAGCAACCGATACACGGTCTAAAGTTAAAAGTGACATACAATACCTCCATATTCATGGTGACGTTACTTATTTCGTGAAATAAGCCAGTCCCATTATTTTTTCTATAACAAACATCAGCACGCCCGTAATGACCATCAATACCACGGATATCGCAGCAATGGTCGGGTCGAAGTAATTTTCCACATAAGTAAGCATTTGAATAGGTAACGTACTCACACCTGGTCCTGTCATAAATAGTGAGATATCTACATTGTTGAAGGACTCTAGAAAGGCAATAAGTACACCCGCAATAATTCCTGATTTAATGTTGGGTAGCACGACCTTGAAGAAGGTCTTCATTCTTCCTGCACCCAGACTCATAGCGGCTTCCTCAATTGAGAAATCAAAACTGGATAAGCTTGATGAGATCACTCGAATAACGAACGGTAACATAATTACCGTATGTCCTACCAACAGTCCGAGATAAATAGGCAAATGATACAATACAATCAAATATTTCAACATCGTAAACCCGAGTACAATTCCTGGAATCAATACGGGTGATAGAAACACTGCATTTAATAAACTTTTACCTCGAAAATCAAATCGACTTAAAGCATATGCTGCGGGTACTCCCAATAGTAATGACAGGACGTTACCAAGCAACGAGACAATCATGGATGTCGTGAATGTCTTAGGAAACATTTCTACGTCAAAAATATTCTTATACCACCGAAGTGAAAAAGAATCCGGTGGGAATTTCAATACTGTACCCGGTTCAAAGGAGGTGATCGATATGATCAGAAGCGGGCCCAGCAGAAAAACAAAGACCAACAGACTGAATACGCCAAGTCCTACATTCTTGTTCTGCATTTCCTTCTACCCCTTCGGATTTAATTTCTTGGCCACTTTATTCATAGAAGCCACAACCACAAAGGTAATCACGATCATAATGGTTGCTATTACTGAAGCTAAGTACCAATCATTCAACGTCATCGCATTCTGATATAGGAATGTCGCAATGACCCGTTGCTTACCTCCAAGAAGTGCTGGTGTAGTATAGGCAGTAAGGCTACCCACAAATACCAGAATACTACCGATAATTAGTCCCGGCATGGCCAAAGGAATCACCACTTTACGGAAAGCTGTGAGTCTAGATGCACCGAGGCTCTGAGCTGCCGTCAATAGATCACCGTCAATATTCTCTAGAACACCCACTAAGGAAATAATCATCATAGGTAGGAATAAATGCACGAGACCGATCATCATAGCTATGGGCGTATACATGATCGTTAATGGACTATCTATCAAGCCTGTCCAGACTAAGAAATTATTAAGAATCCCCTTCCGCCCAAGGATAATCATCCAGCTAAAGGAGCGAACTACGGGACTTGTGAGCAATGGAAAAATCGCGAGTGCAAGTAGAACCCCCTTCTTCCGAGGCGCTTTTTTCGAAATATAATACGCCACAGGAAATCCAAGAATAATACTCACAATCGTACATACAACACTCACTTCTAATGTGGTTAACATGATCTTGAGGAAGTAAGGATCTTTGAAGAATTGGGTATACCCTTCGATCGTAAAATTTCCTTGTTGAAAAAAAGTAGATCCGATGGTAAGTATAATCGGGACAATCATGAACACCATCAGAAAGAGTAGGCCCGGTAGCAGCAGCCAATATAAATAAGTTTTCTTCATGTATTTAGCTCCTGTTCCGATGAAACATTATCTGTTTAAGGTTTCTATAAACAATTGTAAGAATGCTTCACTATCTACTTCGATACATACGTTCATATTCGATGGCTTAAGCAGGCGTTCATTGAAGTCGCAGACCGTCTGACCATCACACAATTCGCTACGTGTCTCAATATCCACATAATAAGATTTCGTAGTTACGAGTCCACTATAAAGTGCAACTCCTACAGCTAGGGGATCATGAAGCAGGCTAGCACGAATCCCTTCATGACGTCTTGCATATCGATCCATATAATCATTTAGACTTACACTTACATAATCCTTGATCGAAGGATTCGTCAGTTGGGCTATATGATCATCGGTGAAAAGTACCTTACTTGTAACATCCAGACCAACCATGGTCAGCTTCTTGAATCCAGCTTGAAATACAATCCGAGCCGCTTCAGGATCTGCATACATGTTAAACTCCGCTACAGGAGTAATATTACCTCTCGCGTTGACTACTCCACCCATGAACACAACCTCATCTACGAGTTCTGGAAGCTCCGCGCATTTGCGCAGAGCCAAAGCCAGATTCGTAAGAGGTCCCGTCATGATCAATGTCATGGACCCAGGATTCTCTTTTACCGTACGAATGATAAAATCCGGTGCGAATCCTTCGGCAGGCTTATTCGAGGGTGTCATCTCTTTTAAAGCTCCACCCAATCCATCAATGCCATGCACATCATGCTCAAATCTGGGTTCTCGCATCAATGGACAGAACGCACCTTGCACAACTGGAATGTCCTGCGTACCAATCAACTCAAGTATTTTGCATGTATTGTTTGTTGCCTTCTGGAGAGAAACATTTCCGCTAACGGTCGTAATCCCTACGATATCAGCCATCCCACCCTTAACGGCAAGTAGGATTCCTAATGCATCATCTATACCTGTATCTACATCAAGAATTGTTTTACGCATTCTTTTATCGTCTCCCATTCGACAGATTCGGACTTATTGAGCTAATTCACGGTTCCAACGGTCTGTCCATGTCTTGATATTGTCATTCACAAACTTCATATCTAATTTCAATAGATGATTAACAATATCCGCACCATAAGTAACTCCTACTGCTTCTTCTGCAGTCAGAACTACTTCGGTATTTACTGGAGAATCAACTTTGTTCTTCGCTGACTTCTCTTGGACTTCTTTACTCAGATGCCAGTTAATAAATTCTTCAGCTAACTCTTTATTCTTGCTGCCTTTAACAATGTTTACTGTGTTCATAACCGCATAAGAACCTTCTTTAGGAGAGACGAATACAGCATCAGGAACCGCTGCTTTCAAATCCTTCATATACATTTCCATAATCGGTCCACCAGCAATCTCTTCCTGGGAGAACATATTGACGAACTCCGACGTTTGACCATAATATTTCACAACACCTGGGTTCAACGCTTTAAGTTTCGCAAATGCTGCATCTTCGTTAAATCCTTTGCTTCCTGCAACCATCGACGCTGCATTAACAAACATCGGACCTGCTGTAGTTGTAATATTCGGAGTGGTTACGTTATTTTTAAATTCATCACTCCATAGATCATTCCATGAAGTAACAGGTTGTTTGATTAATTTAGGATTGTACGCAATTCCAAGACGTCCAATGGTAAAGGCTGGGCCGTATTCTTCACCTAGTGGTGCTTTGGCAATATCATAAATTTGTCCCACATTAGGGATTTTACTACGATCTATTTGCTCAAAAAGATCTTCATTAATAGCTTGCTGCGCATAATAATCAGACAAATACACAACATCTACATTCCCGCTACCTTGGCGAATCTTATTCAATCGTTCTGCATTATTCCCAATTTCAGTCACAATCTTCACATGATGTTCTTTCTCAAAAGGGGCATACACTTCTTTATTAAAGAAGTCTTCCGAGAATCCCCAAGTAGAGATCACTAACTCTGTTGGTGCCGTTTTACCTTGACCGTTGTCCCCTTTGTTAGCTTCATTATTCGTATTTGCATTCCCGTTCCCGCAACCCGCCATCAAGAGGCCTGCCATTGTTAAGCTAAGAATGGATCCCATTACTTTTTTCATTTTCATTTCCCCCATATTCATTTTATTTAATTAGGCAATTTCTATTTTTTTAGCAAAAAAAGAAAAGCATTCTTGTTAGACAAGAACACTTTCCTTTGTAAACAAAGTGAAGTGACACCCGTATTTCTGTTCAATGGTCTTCTCCTTAGATAGATCCAAGGAAAAAATCCTACTTATAACAATCATTATCTACTCATGTAATATAACGTTAGTCACTGCCCATTGCGTTGTACCATCATAATCACGAAGTACAACTTCAATTGAAAGCCCAAGTTCCTCTTCTAACTTCTCACGAAGTCTCTTCTTATATAAGAGAGACATTCGGAAGTCGACTTCCAGCTTCAAGCCAGGAGCTTCGCCTTCCAATGCAGCCGATCTAGGAGACCGACGATGCTTCGCATAAAGAGTCACGTGATTCTCTTCAATAGATATTCTTAGTAACGTGGTTCCAAACCCAAACAGTTCCTTTGAAATCTCATTATAAATATGAGAAATCCTCTTCTTGCTCTCATTACTATCCAAAAGCGTCATTTCATCACCTTCAAGAGAACTTTTGTGTAGAGAAACATCGTTTCATTTCTCATTGAATAACGTCTCCTTAGATAAGTGTATTTATCTCAACAAAAATTATTATACATAAATTAAGCCACTCAAGCAAGGAAAAACCCATAATTTTATCGATTTTAAGAGCAGAACACGAACTATTAATTTAATTAAAATGTTAATATTCGGATTTATGTGATATCTATATCCTTTAATATGAATCATAATAATTACGCACCTCCCCACTACGTTCACGTATGATAACACCTGCATCGGGATACTCTAAAAAGTGTCAAAGCCTATAGATTTAGAAAAGGAGGGAATCAGTTGGATCATCAAACAGAAGATCAAGTACGGAACAAGATCAATAAAGACGGAGATTCTCTAGCAGAAATAAAAAAAATGGAGAATGGCGTAGATATTGAACCCGAAGCTGATGAGTGGGTCGCCAAACCTGTAGCCTATAGTGATACGGAGTCTAAGAAAGATTAATCTCCATCACAATGAACAATAAGACCACCACAAGCTTGGGAACTACCTCTTATATAAGAAGTAATTCTCGCTCGGGGTGGTCTTTTCTAACTTTTAGACTCATTAGATTCATATCTACTGTTTATTGATTGCTCCCTTCTTGGTACTTTATTTCCTTGTACTTCCCAGGCCAGAATGCGAATCGACCACACAATGTTGTAATTGCTGGTACTAGGAATGGACGTACAATGAACGTATCCATCAGAACACCAATAGCCGTCACAATCCCAAATTGAACTAACGCTTGTATAGGTAAGGATGCCAATACAGCAAATGTACCCGCTAGAATGATCCCTGCAGATGTAATGACTGAACTCGTCTCTCCTACCCCTTCTTTAATAGCTTGTTTCAGGGGCATCGTTTTACGCTTCTTCCAAATGCTAGATATCATGAAGATGTTATAGTCCTCTCCTAGAGCTACTAAGAATACAAAGGAATACAACGGGATAGCCCCTTGGATCGCATCCGAACCAAGACCATAATGTATAATAATCCATCCCAATCCTAACGCTGAGAAATAGGACAAGATGACTGTCGCTACCAAGTAAATGGTCGCTACAATCGAACGTAGATAAATCAGTAATAGTAACGTAATTAACACAATAACCACAGGTATGACAACACGTGTATCTCGATCCGTCGCTTCCTTTGTGTCGTACTGTGTAGCAGTCTGCCCACTGATCCACACTTTATCGGTAGGTGCACTAATACCTGCGTCTTTCAACGATTGTTCTGCTACCGTACGTAATTCTGGAATATGATTCATAGCTTCGATGGAATATGGATTCATAGACAATTCAAGATCGTATGCAACGATCATTGGATTCTGTTCACCTTGTACGGGTTCAGACACTTTAGACACGTAAGGTAAGGTAGCTAACTGCTCACCCAAGGCTTCTTCCTTACCCTCTGTATCGACCATGACCTTCACAGGGGCTAACTCACCAGGTGAGAACTGTTTACCAATCCGGTCGAACCCTTCCCTTGAAGCCATATCTTTTGGAAAAGAAGACATAATGTCATAGGTTGTTTTCACTTGTGTTGAGAAAACAGCCAAACCTCCGAGAATAATGACCGTAATTATCACGATGGTCCAAGGTTTAGTGACGACTAAATGACCCAAACGGCTTTCTTTCGGCGCTTTAGGAGTGGGAGCAGGTTTTCCTTTCTTGCGTGCATGTTCAACTTCCATTTCGTGTGTCCGTGGAATGAATGGATAGAAAGAGACACGACCTAATATAGCCAGTATAGCAGGAACTAGCGTTAAGCTTGCGATCCCCATGACTAGAATAGAAACACCGAATGGTACCGCGAAACGATGGTAAGTACCATACTTAGCCAACAATAGAGTGAACAAAGCCAATACAACGGTAAAACCACTCATTGCTATAGCTCCTGAGGAATCTTTTATGGATTCAAATAAAGCCTTGCCTTTGTTTTTTTCACTTTTAAGTACATGACGAAAATGGGAAATAAGGAATAGACAGTAGTCTGTTCCGGCACCAAATAGTAGCACCGTCATAATAGATATGGCTTGACTATCTACAATAATCCACCCTTTATCCGCCATAAATCCAAGGATTGGACTAATGGCACCGTACGCAAATCCAACAGCAATCAATGGGATTAGCGCTAGAATAGGTGACCGGTAAATGAATAACAGAATTACTAGCACCAATACGACCGTTCCTAACAACAGCTTAAAGTCAGCATTCTTGAATAATCCTGTTGCATCAATTGAAATACCTACAGGACCCGTAACCCGAGCACTTAACTCACTTTTGTTATCTTGTTTCACTTCAAATGGATCGCTTCCTAAGACATCCTTCGCCTGTGCTTTAAGTTCCTCTACCCCATCCTTTAACTGATCACTATCCATACCTTTATTAAATAACACCGGCGTTACTAAGGTACTCTGATCTTCTGAAAGGAGAGTCTTTATCGCAACCGGAGGCATCTTGTCAAATGGTGGGACACTCTCTTGGTGCGGTACAGGGTTAGCTCCCCACTTGGCAAATAACTGTTGTATCCCTGAGATATCATCATCTGTCATACCCCCATCACGATGCCATACCAGAAGGGCAGGAATCCCCGTATCGCTTGAAAATTCCCGATTTGCTATTTCTTCGGCTTGTACTGAAGCCACATCATGATTCAAGTTAGGCGAGTTATTAATCTCTTCACTACCTATACTTGGCCAGGCAACAGTAAGAACACCTACAACCATAATCCATACTAAAAGTGTAATCCATTTCGTTCGTTTACCGGCAACCCATCTGCCGAATCCAGCCTCTTGTTTCATTGAATAATCCTCCTTGAACCCTTTACTTAAAACTTAAAACACGTGTAATGAACAACGGGTCAGTGTATAATAATTAAGTATAGATATAATTATATATACCGGAAGGTTAATTATCAATTACTTTTAAAAAATAAATTAAAATTTTATCCATTTGGAGGATATAACATATATGAAACAACCATCAAACAAATCCAACACCAATCGTACACCAGGGCGTCCGAAACGTTCAGAAATAGATTTACCCATGGATCAAATGATATTACAAATCGCATCTAACCTATTCATGGAATACGGTTATGAAGCCATATCCTTACAAC
This sequence comes from Paenibacillus sp. Y568, assembly GCF_059445545.1. Lineage (NCBI taxonomy): Bacteria > Bacillati > Bacillota > Bacilli > Caryophanales > Paenibacillaceae > Paenibacillus > Paenibacillus sp. Y568. The sequence continues at coordinate 20,465 of NZ_JCAIUM010000010.1, read as the reverse complement.
AAATCGCCAAGGCATGTGGTGTAACGAAAGCATCGATCTATTACCATTTCGAGAGCAAGGCACAGTTATTCACTGCCTCCGTAACCGCCATGACAGGTATGGCACGAATGCATACGAAGGTTATTATGGAACAAGAAGCTCCTCTACTGAATCGGTTGCGACAACTAGCTGAGACAAAATTGGCCAAGTCACATGGAGATTTCGAGACCATCATGCGTGAAGCAAGACCTTCACTCTCTCCTGAACAAGTACAGGCTATCATGTCCTCTGAAGAAGCTATTAACGACATACTCATTGCAAGCTTCCAACAAGCGATGGACCATGGCGAAATACGTATCGCGGATACCTTATTTCTTGCTCATACTTTCTACTCCCTACTTATGGTGGGTAACCGCCAAATTCATGCAGACTATAACCTTTCATCTGCCCATTTAGCTCATCAGATTATTGATTTATTCTGGCATGGTATTGCACCTGAGTGATTGGATCAGCAGATATCAAAAAAGAGTACGCCACTGGTATTACCCAGTGCGTACTCCTTTTGTATGAACATCTAACGTTCCATTACACGACATCATCCATCGATTGCGAAAATTGACTGTTGTACAGGTCTGCATAGAAGCCACCCTGATTCAATAACTCTTCATGGCTACCTTTCTCAATGACACTGCCTTGATTCATGACTAGAATTAGATCAGCGTCACGAATCGTAGATAATCGGTGTGCAATCACGAAGCTTGTTCTGCCTTTCATCAGCTCATTCATGGCTTTCTGAATGTGGATTTCTGTACGCGTATCTACGCTACTCGTCGCTTCATCTAGAATAAGAATTGACGGGTTGGCAAGAATGGCCCTCGCTATCGTTAGAAGTTGCTTCTGACCCTGAGAGATATTCGATGCTTCTTCATTCAGAATCGTGTTATACCCATCTGGAAGGGTACGAATGAAGTGATCGGCATGGGCTGCTTTGGAAGCCTTAACGATCTCCTCTTCCTTAGCTCCTTCGCGACCATACGCGATATTGTCACGAATGGTACCATTAAAGAGCCAAGTATCCTGAAGTACCATACCGAACTTACTGCGAAGATCGCCACGCTTCATATCCGCAATATTCACACCATCGATCTTAATTGCCCCACCATTCAATTCATAGAAGCGCATCAACAGATTGATGAGTGTCGTCTTACCCGCTCCTGTCGGTCCTACAATAGCAATAGTCTGACCTGGTGATACGTCAATATTCATATCTTCGATCAGAATGGCATCTTCTTTGTATCCAAACTTCACATGTTCGAATTGTACCGTACCCTGTGGGTATTGGATCGTCTTCGCATTCTGAAGTTCTGGCACTTCTTCTTCCTCATCTAAGAGTTCAAATACACGTTCAGCAGATGCTATTGTCGATTGAATAACGTTAGCTATGTTGGCCGTTTGGGCAATAGGTTGTGAGAACTGTCTCGTGTATTGAATAAAAGCTTGAACATCCCCGATGGTAATCTTCCCGTTTGTGACAAAGATCCCACCGACTACACACACCAATACATATCCTATATTACTAACGAAACTCATTAACGGCATAATCAATCCAGAAAGGAACTGGGCTTTCCAACCGGAGTGGTATAACTTCTCATTGATTTCGTCGAAATCCTTCATCGATTGCTCTTCGCGTCCAAACGCCTTCACAATCTTATGTCCTGTATACATTTCCTCGACATGTCCATTCAGATCACCAAGAGACTTCTGCTGTCCCTTGAAATACTTCTGTGATCGAGTAGCCACACCTTTAACCACAAGCACACTTAATGGCAAGGTGATAATCGTGATAAGTGTCAACCATGGACTAATCGTCAGCATCATGACAATGACCCCAATAATGGTAACCACCGAAGTAATAAGCTGGGTTAAACTTTGTTGCAATGTTGTGCTGATATTATCGACATCATTCGTAGCACGACTCAGAATTTCACCATGTGTCTTGGAATCGAAATACTTGAGCGGTAAGCGAGTTAACTTGCTATTAATCTGCGTCCGCATATCAAGCACAACTTTCTGAGCGACTCCTGCCATTAGATATTGCTGCATATAACTGAATAAGGCACTAATGATATAAAGTATACCTACAAACATTAGTATGTCCGTTATCGCACCGAAATCAATGTTTATATGTGGCACACCATCAACCATTTGAAACCCTTTGAATAGAATCGTTGTGGCTTCGCCTAGTTTCTTCGGGCTATATATACTGAAGACCGTACTCAATGTTGCCATTAACAATATGAATAGCAATGTGATCTTTCGGGGCTTTAAATATTGAACTAATCTTTTTAAAGATCCTTTGAAATTCTTGGCCTTCTCTCCTGGCATAACCATTCCTGGGCCACCTGGTCCGTGTCCTCTTCTAGGTCCTGGGCTAGGTCTATTCTGTTGTCTACTCTCACTCATGCGCTCTCCTCCTCTGACAACTGTGAGGATACAATCTCACGATACACATCACAGGTAGCCATCAACTCATGGTGTTTACCTATTCCAACGATACCGCCTTTATCCAACACGATAATTCGATCCGCATCCATCACCGTACTTACTCTCTGGGCTACTAAGAGCACAGTGGCATCCATAGTTACCTCTTTCAATGCTGCACGCAGCTTAGCATCTGTCTTAAAGTCGAGGGCTGAGAAGCTATCATCAAAAACGTAGACCTCAGGTTGCCGAACTAATGCTCGCGCGATAGAAAGTCTTTGTTTCTGTCCACCGGAGACATTACCGCCGCCTTGTGCAATATCGGATTCAAATCCGTCCTTCATATTGGTTATAAATTCAGTAGCCTGCGCTATTTCAGCCGCACGCTGTATTTCTTCATCACTAGCATCTTCCTTACCGTAACGAATATTATCCGCAATGGTACCCGTGAAGAGCACTGATTTCTGTGGAACGAAGCCAATCTTAGCTCGTAGTTGCTCCTGTGATAGCTCTCGAACATCTACACCATCGATCAACACTTTCCCACTTCCAACATCATAGAAACGCGGAATGAGACTCAATAAGGTCGATTTACCTGATCCCGTACCCCCTATAATGGCAGTCGTCTCGCCTGGACCGGCTTCGAAGGATATATGTGAGATTGCTGGCTGCTCTGCGCCAGGATAATGGAAGGTCACATCCTCAAATGAGAGGTAACCACGCTCACGGTTGGTTTGCTTAGGTTGGACTGGATCGTTAATTTCTGGCGCCATATCCAATACCTCATTAATACGAGTCGCCGAAGCTGAAGCTCTCGGAACGACTACAAACATAACTGAAACCATAATGAGTGAGAACATAATTTGCGCTGCATATTGAATAAATGCCATTAATGAGCCCACTTCCATATTACCTTCACTAATACGATTGCTACCGAACCAGACAATGGCAAGTGTGGAGAAGTTCATCACTAGCATCATGATTGGCATCATTGCAGCCATAATCTTATTCACTTTAATCGCTGTGTCCGTTAAATCTACATTGGCATCGTTAAAGCGCTTCGTCTCATAGTTCGTACGATTAAACGAGCGAATCACTCGCATTCCCGTAAGATTCTCACGTAAGACACGGTTCAATGTATCTAATTTCACCTGCATAGCTTTAAATAGTGGTAGCCCCTTTAGCGCTATAATGGCGATGGCTCCAACAAGTACAGGAATAACGACAACAATAACAAGCGATAATTTAGCATCTTGATTGACGGCCATAATAATACCACCAATACACATCAATGGCGCACTAATCATCATGCGAAGAAGCATAATGAGCACCTGTTGAACTTGGTTGATATCATTGGTTGTTCTTGTGATCAAAGAAGCTGTTCCAATCTTATCGAACTCCTGTAGGGAGAAGTTCTGTACATGATTGAACATCTTACTACGTAATCGTTGTCCGAATCCCACAGATATACGGGACGAGAAATAGCTTGCTCCAATGGAGCAAATGGCTCCAATGGCTGCAATCAGAAGCATGACACCACCAATTTTCCAGATATACGGTATATCACCGCCTCTGATCCCTTTATCAACAATATCAGCCATCAATGTAGGCAAATACAAATCAGATAAAGATTGTATAAAGACCAATGACAGCACGAATACGATCGGAAGTCGAAAAGGTCTTAAATTTCTAAATAATTTCATCATATGTTATTCATTCCTACTTTCTGTCTGACGTACATCCACCTGCTCATAGTAGTGATGAGCTTTAATGAGTAAGTCTACCAGTTGATTACTTTCATCTTCGCCTAAGAACTGTATTAATCCATTAAAAGAAGCTTCTGTTACCACCATCGCTTCTTGAATGACCTCTTTCCCTTCAGGGCTTAGCTTAATTAGAACCGCTCTTCGATCATTCTGATCCATCATTCGTTGGATGAACCCTTTTAACTCTAGTTCTTTAAGTAACTGCGTTACTGTCGGAGACGTAACATCTAGAATTTCACTAATTTCAGAAACCCTTAAACCATCTGGCTTCAGCTTTCCCCTCTTCTGTAAACAAAACATAAGCATCATTTCACTAGGTTTGACACCTTTAATTGCACGATGATTGAACCCGGCTTTGTTGAATTTCTTAATGGCTACGAACAATTTCTCAGCAGTTACATTTTCCATTACAATACGCTTTTCACCTCTTCGTTATTTCAAATATATTTAGTTAGGTTACCAATTAATTAGTATACCTATGTATTATAAATATCATTAAACTTATATGTCAAATGTTGCATACGGTTTCAAATAAGAACAAAGTATGTACCTACTTCGTACGACTATTCTCCATCAGTATTTTTTGTGTGAACTGAATCCACTCCTGTGTAGCGAACGACTGATAGCGTTCCTTACGCCATATCATACCCAGTTGCCACGGAATAGCTGGATGAATGAGCGGTACAACGTTAATCCGTGTCTGGTCAACTTCATGGCTGATGGTCTCGGGTAGCAGGGCTATCCCTAAATTAGCCGCAACCATACCACTGATTAAATCCCACTGCGAGCTTTCATAGACGACATGGGGTTGGAAACCTAACCGCACACACTCCGTAATAATACGATCATGTAATGCGAAATCTTCGCGAAACAGTACGAATAACTCATTCTCAAGTTCTGACAAAGAAACGCTGTCTCTCCCCGCGAACGCATGTGTAGGATGGACAAGCAACATTAAATTCTCTTGTACAAAAGAAAAGGAATGAAATAATTCATCATCTGTAGGTAACACGGTCACACCGATATCTAGAAGTCCACTCTCTACATCGAGTTCGACTTTCTTAGCACCATCTTCAAAGATCCGAATGCTTATATCAGGATACTTCTGATGAAACAATCCAATGACTTCAGGGAAGAAGCTAGAGCCAATCATGGGTGGTAAACCTATACGAATATGACCCTTTTTAAGATTCTGAAGATCATGTAATTCGGAGGAAAGATTCTGAAATGAATTCACAATGTGTTGGCCTTGTTCGAACATGATTTTACCTGCATCGGTTAATTCAATCTTTTTACTGGATCGGTCAAATAATATGATTCCCAATTCCTCTTCAATATTCTTGATCGTCTTACTTATCGTCGGTTGGGTTATATATAGTGATTCGGCTGCTTTGGTAAAGCTTCTGTAACGAGCCACTTCCATGAAGTATTGCAGATGACGTATATCCATTATTAATCGCTTCTCCTCTTAGGTGTATCATAGATAAATTGAATGGTAATCATTCTTTATATTCATTTTACCTATGAAAGAAAGTGATGTAAAATTTTCATATAGAATGAAAGGGGATGAAAACATGATGAATTTGATAAAGGGAATCCTTCAAGTAGCGGCATTAATGGCATTCTCCATGGTAATGAATCCATTGGCTAGCTGGCTTCATATTCCAGTGCCTGGAAGCATCTTAGGCATTCTAGTCATCTTCATCTTATTGGAAGCCCACATTATCCGTATTGAATGGATTGATATCGGTGCGAAATGGTTACTTGCAGAGTTACTTCTCTTCTTCGTTCCCGCAGCTGTCGGAATCATGAAGTATATTCCTATGCTTCAAAGTGATGGTCTACGTATCGCCATTGTAGTCCTGATCAGTACGTTTATTGTCATGGCAAGCACAGGCCTAATGGCAACCATAATATCAAAGAAAAAGGAGAAACGAGCAGCATGATGATCGGAATGTTATACCTAGCGCTCACTCTTGGCATTTATTATTCAGCTAAAAAAATCTATTCCATATGGCCTAAAGTATATCTTTCCCCATTATTAATTACACCCTTGCTGATTATTATCTTATTGTTATCAGTAGGTGTTCCATATGAATCATACAATAATGGCGGCAAATATCTCAGTGACCTACTACAACCTGCAACCGTAGCATTTGCGGTTCCTTTATATAAGCAGTTCAAGGTATTAAAAAAGCACGCCGTCGAGATTATCGCAAGCGTACTGTTTGGTTCTGCCGTAGCTATGATCTCATCCGTATTTCTTGGGAAATGGATGCATTTGAGTGGTTCACTTGTGGCAAGTCTTATGCCACGATCCATCACTACACCTATTGCTATTAACGTATCTCAAGTCGTCGGTGGTGTTCCCAATATAACAGCGGTATTCGTCATTATTACAGGACTGTTCGGCACAATTATTGGACCTTCCGTATTGCGAATCTTCCGAATCGAGAATGAGGTAGCACGAGGTGTTCTTCTCGGTACCAGCGCCCACGGAATGGGTACTACGAAAGCCTTCGAGTTGAGTGCTCTAAGCGGTACCATTTCCAGTATCTCCATGATACTAGCCGCTCTCTTTACGCTTGGCATGGCACCTTATATGATGAACATTCTATTAATGCATTAATACTCTTCATACTGGTGTCTTGAAAATTTAGTCCTGTAGGATGCCCACTACAATGACGCACCGGATTGCCTTTACGTCATTCATATTGTATCGTTATTGGTTTACCCAGGGTTGCGGATTCTAATGCAGCACAGGTTATCACTTGCGTCTTGAAGGCATCCGCATAATCGGAGCGTATCCGGGAAGGATCGCCGGTACGTATCGCATGTATGAACGCTTCGCTCTCCAGTAAATAAGGGTTTGCAGGATCGGTATATTCTGTACTCACTTGTGGTGTCACAACCTTCAACCGGTTAGGATTCCAATCTAACATGCCTTCGCCTGTATAGAACGTAAGGCCTGTCCGATCTACGCCGCCTGGAAGGACACAGGTGTTAGAAATGTTAGCAATGACCCCGCTCTTTAACCTCATCGATACTGTACCCACATCGGGTACACTTACATAATCATGTTGCTCATGCATCACTCGATTCCCGTACATCGCGTATACTTCTTCCACTTCACCTAAACAGTATCGTAGAATATCGACAATATGTGTCGTTTGTTCAATGAACTGCCCACCAGATCCATTCTGTTGTCTCCACCAAGCAACGCCTGGCATGCTTCCCATCCATTGACCCACAGCCATACCTACTTGCTGCTCACCGAGTAGTTGTTTCATTTGATTTACGGTTTTTTTGTAACGAAAATGATATCCAACAGAAGTGATTAGGGATTTGGCATTAATTTGTCTCAATAATTCGCGAGGCAACTCCGTATCTGTCCCCAACGGTTTTTCCACTAGAAAGGGAATACCTCGATCAATCAAGAGTTTCTCGATTTCTCCATGCGCCATCGGAGGTACACAAATATAGACAGCATCAAGCTTCTCTGCTTCTAGCATGTCTACCACACGACCATACCCAGTGGCGCCGTAGCGCCTTGCCATCTGCTCTCCCTTTTCCAGACTACTCCCACATATGGCTTGAAGAGATACATCATCCATAGTTGCCATATGATCTGCATGGACTTGACTGAACCAACCTGTTCCAATAATCCCGATACGTAATGACTGCATTATGCCACCCCTTCCAATTCCGAATATGAAGATAACAATATTTTTAAACCATAAGATACTTTCTAGTATGCCTACGTCAATGCCTGAATTCAAGTTGCTTACGGATGTCATCTGCCTTCAGGAGCCCTTCTATCCCTTCCACTCTTCAGGTAATAAGCTTTGATATTGGCGTTGCATGAAACGATCATCTACTAGCATTAGAATGCCTGTGTCTTGTTCTGAGCGAATCAATCTGCCTCCCGCTTGCTGCACTTTATTCATACCTGGATATACATAGGAATAGTCGTATCCATTCTTACCGATCTCATTGAAGTAATCCTTGATTAAGTCTCTCTCCAGTCCTATCTGAGGCAGACCCACCCCCACAATAGCAACACCGTTCAATCGATCCCCCTGTAGATCAATCCCTTCCGAGAAAATCCCCCCTAACACAGCAAATCCGATGAATGTCTCTGTGTTGTCCGCTCGAAAAGAAGCTAAGAATGCCTCTCTTTCCTCCTCAGCCATGCCTATCCCCTGTACAATGGTCGTCAGGTCACCGTTATCCGTTATAAATGGCTCATAGATATCATGTAAATATTGATAGGATGGAAAAAAGATCAGATAATTTCCTTTCTTCTCCCGTACCATCTGACTCAATAAGAGCACTAATGCATCCTTCGTCTTCTCACGATCTCGGTATCTCGTGGATAAGGGCTCAATTCGAACATCTAATTGTTCGGGATGGAATGGAGAAGGTACCGTTACACTATAATCATCGTCTCCCGCTCCAAGCATATCTCGATAATAATGAAGAGGAGATAACGTTGCAGAGAAGAATATCGTTGAACGAAATCCTTTAACCGCTTGAGCAAGCAGAGCTGATGGATCCATACAGAACATTTTGATGATGACGCCAGTTCGAATAATTTCAGCATAGGTTACATACCGTTCATCATATAGCTTAGAAATTCGAATCATATTTTGTGCAGCAAAATAGGTATCTAAGAGCAACTGGCGCGACTCCAACTCATCTTGTCCAATTCTTTGAAGTTCCAGTTCTGCTTCTTGAACAAAGATCTCCAACCCTTCTAAAAGCTCATTCGGAGGTTCATTCCACAACTTCCGTTTAGCCTCTCCACATTCCTTTTTCAACCGAATAAAATTTTGATTCACCACACGAGATGCGTCATACAAGCGATCATTCTTCCCCTTATATCCTCTCTGAAGCTCTAGAAATGCCATTTTCCCTATCGAGGCTGAGAACATCTCCCTCCCTCGGTCTACTAAATTATGAGCTTCATCCACTAGCAATACAGTCTTTTTCTTCTGCTCTTCGAACAATCGCTTCAATGATACTCGCGGATCAAAAACATAATTGTAATCACAAATGATAACATCTACGGCATAGGCTACATCTAGTGAGAACTCAAAAGGGCATAATTGATGCTTGCGAGCGTAACGCTCAATCACCGGTCTATCCATTAACGTCTCATTCGACAGAATGTCCATGATCGCCCCGTTAAGACGGTCATAATATCCTTCTGCAAATGGGCAGTCCTCTTTACGACAAGAGACTTTATCTTGGAAACATATTTTGTCCTTTGCCGTCAACGTCACAGTCTGTATATAGAGTCCTCTCGATTGCATTAACCCAAATGCTTGTTCTGCAGCAGTTCGTGTTGTAGTTCTAGCCGTGAGGTAAAAAATTTGCCGAAGTAGCCCTTCTCCGATTGCCTTTACGGATGGAAACAACGTTGACAGTGTCTTCCCAATACCTGTAGGTGCTTTTGCAAATAACTTCTGCCCTTCTCTAATGGTCTGGTATACAGCCCCAGCTAACTTTCTCTGTCCCTCACGATAGGTGTCAAAAGGAAAAGGCAATGATCTAATGCTGTCATCTCTACGAAGGGCATTATCTATCCTTAAAGAAGCATAAGGACTATAGTTACTCAGCACCTCCATTAGCACAGACTCTAACTCAGAAAACGTATAGGTTCGTATGAACCTCTTCTCTTCACCTGTCATCACTTGAATATACGTTAATTGAATCTTCATTTGACCTAATCCTTGTTCTTTCGCTACCATATAGGCATATAGTTGTGCTTGCACCCAGTGAACTTCGTGGCCTTCTTCCAAAAGATTTATATCCGAAGAAGTTGATTTGATCTCGTCAACCATTAAACCTTCCTCTAAGAGGAGTAGCCCATCACATCTTCCCTCAATAACAAAAAGGATATCATCGAATAGAATCTCTGCCTTGAGGGATACTTCTTTCAAATCACCATCTTTGTAGGCTTTCTGAATTTGTTGATGAATTCTAGTACCTTCATGGAACGCAGTCATCGTGCGGAATCCAGATTCGATATCTCCGCTACGATAGACATACTCAGCCAAAGGTCTAACTGATATTCTCACCTGTTTCTGCTCGTTGCCTGACGCTTCCAATAGGATCACCCGTTCCCATATGTATTTCATTCATCATAACATGAATAGGCCTTTGTGATTAGATGCTCTTATATCAATAATAAATGCTCGAAATGATCAACTTAACGTATTAATGTGTTGAAGTGATACAGAAAAAGTGTATAATTCTTAAAAACAGAGAAAAAGTTTCAATAGAGGAGAGATTTTAAATATGACATTTCTACATGTAAGTGAGCCTGATGAAGTGAACGCTAAACAATATGTAAACCGTGTCTTTGAAACTGTGCAAAAAAGAAATCCCAATGAAAGTGAATTTCATCAAGCAGTAAAAGAAATATTAGATTCTCTTGTTCCCTCGCTAGCTAAACAACCAAAATACATGAATGCCGGTATTCTGGAAAGACTAGTGGAACCTGAAAGACTAATTATGTTCCGAGTACCTTGGGTAGATGATCAAGGACAAGTCAGAGTTAACCGTGGATATCGTGTGCAATTTAACAGTGCCATTGGTCCTTATAAAGGTGGTCTTCGCTTCCATCCTTCCGTTAACTCAAGCATTATTAAATTCCTTGGATTCGAGCAGATTTTCAAAAACTCACTTACCGGATTACCGATTGGTGGAGGAAAAGGCGGATCAGACTTCGATCCTAAAGAAAAGTCAGATAACGAAGTCATGAGATTCACACAAAGCTTCATGACAGAACTTTATAAATATATCGGTCCTGATACCGATGTACCCGCTGGTGACATTGGTGTTGGCGCTAGAGAAATAGGTTACATGTTCGGACAATACAAAAGAATTCAAGGTGGTAATCAGGCTGGAGTTCTTACCGGTAAAGGAATTGGCTATGGCGGTAGCTTAGCACGTCCTGAAGCAACAGGTTATGGTACTGTTTATTTTGTAAATGAAATGCTACAAGCTCAATCACTTCAATTAGAAGGAACTACTGTGGTAGTCTCCGGTTCAGGAAACGTGGCCATCTACGCGATCCAGAAAGCAACTCAATTGGGTGCAAAAGTCGTTGCATGTAGTGACTCTAACGGATATATCTATGATCCTGAGGGAATCCATTACGAAACTGTACAAAGGCTTAAGGAAGTCGAAAGAAAACGAATCAGTGAATATGTGAAGGAACACCCTAATGCTAAGTATTATGAAGGTTGTCAGGGTATCTGGTCTATTCCTTGTGATATTGCACTCCCATGTGCTACACAGAATGAGATTGATGAAGAATCCGCTAAATTGCTCGTTAAGAATGGTGTAAAAGCTGTAGCAGAAGGTGCGAACATGCCATCTACCCTTGCAGCTATTGATGTATTTTTGGAGAATGGTATTCTATTCGGACCTGCTAAGGCCGCAAATGCGGGTGGTGTTGCCGTGTCTGCTCTTGAAATGTCACAGAATAGCATGAGATTATCTTGGACCTTTGAAGAAGTCGATGCCAAACTACATCAGATCATGATCAACATCTATAAGAGCAGTGCTGAAGCAGCTGAAACTTATGGATATCCTGGGAATCTTGTTGTTGGAGCTAATATTGCAGGATTCATCAAAGTGGCTGATGCTATGTTGGCTCAAGGTGTCATCTAAGCGTCTTATACACTTGGTGAGGAACTTATAACCAAATAACGCCCCAACCTTAATAAGGCATCCTACTTACCTTCTATTCGTATGTAGGATGCCTTATTTGTGTATTTCCGATGCAAGTTACTGAATATCAAATGAATCGACAACCCTAGTTTTGACATCTACTGACTCCGAGAGCATAATTATGATTGATTGTATTTTTTTCATTTAGAAAGGAAGTCACTCATGTCTTGGTCATCTGTAAGAAGGCTTCTACTAAAGCCTTTCGTTTTGTTCACCATTATTTTATTGCTAAAGGGATATTTAGCTTGGGCTGTGACCTTTGGAGACTTGTTACCTTGGAAAGTGCTAATTACCGAACTTCCCTTCATATGGCTATTATTTAGTCTCGTTGAATGGTTCGCTAGCAAACGTAAATTAACCTGGTATATGATTTTTAACCTTCTTGTTACAGCCATATTCTTTGCAGTCATTATGTATTATAAATATTATGGTGTCATCGTGACCTATCATGCACTTGAACAAGTGAATCAAGTAACGGCTGTAAGTAACAGCGTCTTCTCACTTCTTGCTCCTTATTATTTATTTATTTTCACTGACATTATCCTGTTCTTCATTCTTTCCTTTCGTCACACGAAGTTTAAACAATGGAAACGTCATACCGCGCATAAAGGAAGCAAGCGAGTCATGTCGATATTATTTATTCTATCGGTAGTTCTGTGTCTCTTTAATATCCTTCCAAATCGTGCAAGTATGAATGAAATTACAAAGGCACAGGAGATGGGAATCCTTAGTTATGAGGCCTATACCATCTTCTCTAAAGATAAGACCGAACCCATTCCAATGGAGAACATTTCGCAGGATTTGATCAATTCATTGAAGAAAACAACTGCACCCATAAAACCTACCTTTTGGAAGTCTGCTCAAGGAAAGAACGTCATCATCATTCAATTGGAGTCATTTCAGAATTTCTTGATTAACTTGAAGATTGATGGTCATGAAATTACACCTAATATGAATAAATTGGCTAATGAGCATTTTTACTTCCCTAATTTCTATCAACAAGTTGGGCAGGGTAATACCTCTGATGCCGAATTTATGGTGAATACATCTTTTTATATCCCTGCAGTAGGTGCTGCTACACAGAATTATCCTGATAAGCAATTGCCGAGTCTTCCCAAACTGTTAAAAGAATACGGATATCAGAGCGCCACCTTCCACACGAACAATGTGGAATTCTGGAATCGCCGAGAATTATACGAAGCCCTTGGATTCGATAAATATTATGCTCAAGAATTTTTTGAGGACGAAGATGTTGTATTTTTCGGAGCTACAGATGAGGTCTTGTATCATAAGTCGGCAGCCAAGTTACAAGAGATGGACCAATCGCAAGATCCTTTCTATGCGCAAGTCATTTCTATGACAGCACATCATCCGTTCTCTATCCCAGAAAATAAATACAAAATGACATTACCCGAACGTTATGAAGGTACCTTCGTAGGAGATTACATTCGTGCTCAGAATTACGCTGATTATGCGCTTGGATTGTTCATCGATGACCTGAAAAAGAACGGTGTATGGGATAATAGCATCATTCTCACTTACGGAGATCATATGGGTCTACCTATGTATTCTCTAGAACGTGATGACGAGAAACTCATGGAGGAAATTTACAGACATGAATATAGTTACAAGGATATGCTTAATATTCCACTCGTCATAAGTGGAACTGGAATCACCTCACCTCGTATCCTTGAACAGATCGGTGGTCAAGTAGATCTTTTACCAACCATAGCTAACTTAGTAGGTGCCTCGTTAGATTCTCAGATTCATTTCGGGCAAGACATGTTGAACCAGAATTCTAACTTACTACCTGAAAGATACTATCTCCCTACTGGGTCTTTCCTGAGTGACACAGCCCTCTTCGTCCCAGGGAACGGATTTGAAGATGGAACTCATTATCCCCTCGGAGATTCCACTAAGCCTTCAGAAGGCGTAACAGAATCCGAATATGAGCGTGCTCTAGAGTTACTCCACCTCTCAGATAGTTATGTTACGCAATTACCCGATCGTAAAAAAGAACAACAATAATCATCATCTTCCATCCATAGCAGGTGTCCTTAAGTCATAAGAATGGCTAAGGACACCCTTTTTTATTCCATCCCTCAGCATTTCACGTCTTTCCACCCCTAAAAAACATATAACTAAATAATAACGAATTTTTACGGTAACGTTTTCTTTTATGACAAAATTTTATTTACTTTTATTAAATATTCAATTATGTCTTGATATTTAACGGAAATAGGATTATAACAAAAGTAGCTAATTTAAATAACAAAACGAAAACAAAAATTAAATTTTCTCTGAAAAGAAAGGAATATGCCACATGAAAACTTTATCACTAACAGGAATTTGGCAACTTCAAGACAATCTCGGACTTTCAATGCAGGAGGTTCAGGTACCCGGGTCAGTATATACCGATCTACTTCAAGCCGGAATAATTGAGGATCCTTACTATCGTGACAATGAACAGAATGCTAAGGACGTTATGCGTCAAGAGTATCGCTACTCACGTAGCTTTGACGTATCTGAAGATCTTTATCAAAACGATTGCTTAGAATTAGTATGTGAAGGACTAGATACACTTGCAACCGTTCACATGAATGGCCAGATTGTAGCCCATACAGATAATATGCACCGTACCTATAAACTTGACGTTAAACCCTTCATCCAACTTGGTATGAATGAAATCATTATCTATTTCCATAACACACTTGAATATATCGCACAGAAACAAGAGGCATCCCATATGTGGGGTGTAGAACACGCGGTTGATGGATTTCCTCACATTCGTAAAGCCCATTCCAGCTACGGATGGGATTGGGGTCCACAATTACCTGATGCCGGAATCTGGCGAGATATTTATATAAACGCGTATAACACAGGACGGATTCAAGATGTATATATGACTCAACATCACACGCAGGAGCAAGTCGAACTAGAAATTCGCCTTGAGCTTGCATCATGGAAAGCGCAACAGTTGAATGTTGAAGTATCCGTTACAACACCTGATGGCTCGATCATTCGTTCTAGAAATCAAGCTGAGCATGGTATCCAGAATTTGATGATGACCATCGACAACCCACAACTCTGGTGGCCTAATGGCTATGGCCATCAACCTCTCTATAACGTTGTCATTGAACTCTTTGATGGAGACATTCAAGTCGATCAACAAGATTACACCATAGGATTACGGACAATCCGCGTTAAACAAGAACCTGACACATGGGGCGAAACGTTCGAATTCGAGATCAATGGTGTCTCCATATTTGCTATGGGTGCCAATTATATTCCTGAAGATAACCTATTGCCTAGAACGTCCGTAGCTAAGACGGAAGGTCTTATTCGTGACTGTATTGAGGCGAATTTTAACTGTATTCGCGTTTGGGGTGGTGGCATTTATCCAGATCAATCTTTCTACGATCTGTGTGACCGCTACGGGCTCATCGTATGGCAAGACTTCATGTTCGCTTGCGCGGTATATGATTTATCAGAGGAATTCGCAGCCAACATCAAACAAGAAGCG
Organism: Paenibacillus sp. Y568; assembly: GCF_059445545.1. Lineage (NCBI taxonomy): Bacteria > Bacillati > Bacillota > Bacilli > Caryophanales > Paenibacillaceae > Paenibacillus > Paenibacillus sp. Y568. The sequence continues at coordinate 4,973 of NZ_JCAIUM010000010.1, read as the reverse complement.
ATCGATAATATTCAACGTCTACGTCATCACGCTTCTCTAGGAATGTGGTGTGGCAATAACGAGATTGAATCCGCCATTGTGGATTGGGGTTTCCCGAAGACCGATAAGATGAAAGAAGATTATATTAAACAATTCGAAGTACTCCTTGCAGACGTAGCTGCACAATACGATCCTAACACCTTCTATTGGGCTTCTTCACCCTCTTCCGGTGGTAGCTTTGATAATCCAAGCGATGAGAACAGAGGCGACGCCCATTACTGGGATGTATGGCATGGCCTGAAGCCATTTACTGACTATCGCTCGTTCCACTTCCGATTCTGTTCTGAATTCGGTTTTCAATCTTTCCCAAGCTTGAAGACGATTGAGAGTTTCACTGAACCTGAAGACAGAAATATCTTCTCCTATGTCATGGAACGACATCAGAAGAATGATGGTGCGAACGGCAAAATCATGTACTACTTAGCTCAGAATTTCAAATATCCTAAGGATTTCTCATCCCTTATTTATGCTTCCCAACTATTACAGGCAGAAGCGATGAAATACGGAGTAGAACATTGGAGACGTAATCGTGGTCGCTGTATGGGAGCCATCTACTGGCAACTGAATGACTGTTGGCCGGTGGCTTCTTGGTCGAGCATCGATTACTACGGTCGTTGGAAGGCACTTCATTATTTCGCCAAAAGATTCTTCTCACCTATACTTCTCTCCGCTTGCGAAAAAGGTAAGAAAGTATCCCTTCATGTATCCAATGAAACGATGAATTCCTTCCAAGGAACCCTGTCTTGGAGACTTCGTAGCACGACATCAGGATTAGACCAACAAGGGTCTCAACAGGTTGACGCACATTCACTCAGTTCTACATCTGTGGTTGAACTTGACTTCTCCTCACATCTAACGGAGGAAGAGATGCGCTCTGCTTATCTAGAATATCGCTTAGTGAATACGTCAGACGATATTGTAAGTGAAAGTGTCCTTATTTTCACTGTCGCCAAACACTTCCACTTAAAACCGGTAACGATAGCTACCGAATGGACTGAGCAAGAATCGACATTTGAGCTTACATTAACATCTCCGCAACTTGCGAAGTACGTGGAATTAGAATTCGCTGAACTAGATGTCAAATGGAGTGACAATTATTTCGACTTATGTCCGGATCAGGTGAAGAAGGTAACTTTGCGTAAAGATCGATTGCCATCATCTGTAACCCTGGAGACACTTCAATCGACCCTCTACATTCGTAGTGCTGTAGATATGGCAGAGTAACACAAGAATTGGATACAGCCCTAAGAAAGAGGTAGACATATGAACAGTCTAAATGAATTTATCGGTGGAATGACATGGGGGTTCACTGGCATTCGAGGCACTTGGAATAATCCAAGTGCTGAACATTCCATGGAGGAAATGGCCCGTACGTTAGGTGTGAATTGGACCACGATCGCTTTCTCAGCCCTACAGAAAACCGCACATTCAACTGAAATTATGTATCAAGATGAACCAACCGTTACGGATGAAGAAGTAACATGGGCCATTCAAAAGGCACAATCCCTTGGCTTACGAGTCTGCTTAAAGCCCATTGTTAACTGTGCCGACGGGACTTGGAGAGCTCATATTAACTTTTTCGATGTTGATGTCCCATGTGAGCCGAAATGGTCTGATTGGTTCGCATCCTACACTCGATTTATTCTTCATTACGCAGCTATGGCTGAGAAATTAGGATGCGACATGTTCTGTGTGGGCTGTGAGATGGTCCAGACGGATCGACGTGAGACCGAGTGGCGTCAGCTTATTCAAGATGTTAGACAAGTGTATTCGGGGATTATCACGTATAACTGCGATAAGTATCAAGAGAATCAAGTGAAGTGGTGGGATGCTGTCGATGTGATCTCATCTAGTGGTTACTATCCGATTGACCGTTGGGAAGAACAGCTTGATCGTATCGAACCTGTTGTTCGGCAATACGACAAACCTTTCTTCTTCATGGAGACGGGATGTCCAAGTCGCACAGGATCTCCATATCTTCCGAATGATTGGGAGCTTCAAGGAGAACCAAATGAAGAGGCCCAAGCTGATTTCTATCGGACGATGTTTGAACACTGCAACAACCGAGATTGGGTGCAGGGATATATGTTATGGGATTGGCCTGCTCAGTTATATCCTCCAGAGAAAGCTTCTATTAATGATGATTACTGTCCTTACGCCAAAGCATCCGAGAGTATCATTCAACGTCAGTATGAATCTTTTTTGAACCTCCCACGACTAAAGTCGCTGGATTCCTACTCTAATACTCCGATCGGAGTAAGGTAAGTAGGCTATCCCCGTAGTCCCTACGGTTTTCTTTTTTATGCGGAAAGAAGTCTTTTCGCTTCTTGAAGAATATTGATGCTGGCATTGTGGTCTCGTTCCTGATGGGTTCCGCATTGCGGACAGTCCCATTCCCGAAGGATAGCTTCTTGGCTTCTTTGTACTGAAATCCGCAACATGAACACAATTGCGAAGACGGAAACCATGGACTCACCGCCACAATTTGTTTGCCATACCATTTCGCCTTGTATTCCAGTTGTCTACGGAACTCAGCCCAAGACACATCTGCGATACTTTTGGCTAACCGATGGTTCTTGATCATATTGGATACTTGTAAATCTTCTATAGCAATGAGGTCGTGGTTTTTGACCAATGCCGTTGAGTGTTGTTGCAAGAAGTCCATTCTGGCGTTACCAATTTGTTCGTGAATTCGGGCTACCTTGATTTTTTGCTTATACCAATTCGAAGAACCCATGGTTCTTCTGGACAACGTGCGTTGTTCTCTTTTTAATTTTTGTTCCCTGTTTCGCAGGAAGTGTAGATTATCGATTGGTTTCCCTTGACTTAACACTGAAAATTGTTTAATACCTAAGTCAATGCCGACTTCCTGATGGGTTTTGAGAAATGCTTGAATGTCTACTTCAGCTACAATGGACACAAAATACTTCCCTGATGGATTCCGTCTAATCGTAGCATTCAAAATGCGTCCATCCACTTCTCTGGACTTGGCAAAGCGAACCCATCCTAACTTAGGCAGTTTGAGTTGGTTTCCCTGGACAGCAATGTTCCCATTGGTCATTTTGGTTGTATAGGATTGGATCGGATTCTTTTTACTCTTAAAATGCGGTATTCGATTTTGCTTTTTATAGTAACGTGTATAGGCATCATGTAGATTTTCCACTGATTTTTGTAAAGAGATGCTATCCACTTCTTTTAAGAAAGGATAGTGTTGCTTTAATTCTTTTAAATCTTTGATCGAAGTGTACTTATGAAAATAAGCGCCTTTCCAATTATTTTGAGGTAGCTGTCCATTTTGAACCATTAGTTCGCAGATATTCCAATAGGCATCTTTTTGCTGTTGCTTGCTTAAGAAAAAGTTAAACACAAAGCGAGTACATCCTAACGTTTTATGGATTAAGATGATTTGTTCCTTGGTTGGATAGATACGAAATTTAAAAGCTTTGTGATGGTTCATCATGTACACCCTCTTTGGTTAATATTACCTTAATTATAGAACATATGTACTGATTTAGAAAGACAAAACCATTTTAATTCATCTCATGACTGAAGTCACGAGTGTTCTCAAAATCTTTTATAAAATAAATATGTAGGCGGGATTCTTATGAATATGGCAAATCAAGTTACACCATGGATATCTGACATAGAGCGAGAATTACAAGAAAATATACTAGCTTTCTGGATGAAGAACACCTTAGATCATTCACAAGGAGGTTTCCTAGGCGAGATCAAAAAAGACCTCCAAGTTGTAGAAGGAGCTGAGAAAAGTCTTGTACTGAACACCCGTATTCTCTGGACCTTCTCTGCTGCATATCGAATCTATAAGAATAACGATTACTTGACTATGGCAGACCGTGCCTATGAATATATCATAACCAACTTCATAGATCAGGAACATGGTGGACTTTTCTGGATGCTCACAGCTGACGGTAAGCCTGCAGAAGATAAGAAACAGGTCTATGGTCAGGCCTTTGCCATCTATGCCTTATCCGAATATCATCGAGCTACTGGGCACGAAGAAGCCCTATCACAAGCTATCCTATTGTTCCATGTTCTTGAGAAGTATAGTTATGACCCTGTTCATAAGGGGTACATAGAAGCTCTTTCTCGCGACTGGCAAATCACAGATGACTTGAGCCTCAGTGATAAGGACCTGAATGAGAAGAAATCCATGAATACTCACCTACATGTGATGGAGGCTTATACTAATCTATTACGTGTATGGTCCTCTACTGTTCTATCTACGAAGCTTCAAGAATTAATAGAAGTGACATTAGATCATATCGTAGATCCTGTTACGAATCACTTCCTATTATTCTTTGATGAAGAATGGCATGTGAAGTCTGACCACATTTCTTATGGACATGACATTGAAGGCAGTTGGCTGTTGCTAGAAGCCGCAGAAGTCTTAGGTAATACAACAATACTAGAACGCACGAAATTAGTAGCGATTGCTATGGCAGAAGCTACTTACAATGAAGGTATCGACCCTGATGGTGGCATTCTGAATGAAGCCAATGCTACAGGACTCCTCGATACCGATAAAGACTGGTGGCCACAAGCTGAAGCTATGGTCGGCTTCTACAACGCTTATCAAATGACCGGTGACGTCAAGTTTGAACAAACTGCTCGTAAGTCTTGGGAATTCATTCAGACATTTATCGTTGACCATGAACATGGTGAATGGTTCTGGAGTGTCAACCGCGAGGGTCTACCTAACTTAGAGAACTCCAAGGTCAGTCCTTGGAAATGTCCTTACCATAATGGAAGAGCTTGTATGGAGATGTTGGAGCGATTGAAGTAATACTCAATAACTCAACTTTCGCAGCTGGATAATCAGCTTACAACCTTAAGACTGTAAGAAGAATCTAATAAATTTATCCTTATTGACAAAAACACCTTGCTTGTTGGTATCATGGAAGTGTCGAATCAAC